>CACXGG010000128.1 GCA_902767145.1 Oscillospiraceae bacterium
CTGAAGGCGACGGTCTTCTCCAGGATATCCATCCTGTCGCTGCCGTAGTTTGAATGGGCGAGTATATCTGCCCTCTGAAGGACAAAGAGCTTATCCAGGAATTCGGGCTCGAATTCAGACATGAGCCTGGCCGTTCCCTTTTTCGTACCGTTGGTGAAATCATCATGATATCTGACAAGCATGGCGATGGTCTTTTTCCTGTCATTTGAGAACCTGTACCTGTCCATGAAGTCTTTAACGATGATCTCCCCTGCCTTGGCATGGCCCTTCATGTGGCCCCTGCCGTTCTTGTCCAGATAAAAGACATCCGGCTTGGCGATATCGTGGAAAATGGCTGCATAGGAAAGGACCTCATCTCGCTTTCCCTCCTCATCCGGGATCCCTGCCAGGGTATCCAGGGTGTGTTCCAGCACATCCCTGTCATGGTGGGGAGTCCTCTGGTCAAAGCCCTCCATCTTTTTAAGGCCCGGGATCACCACGGAAAGCACATCCAGGTTGTCCCTTATGGCATCGGGAGCATAAAGGCCGCTTACGATGCCGTCCATCTCACTTCTTATCCTCTCGGGGGATATCTCTCCCAGAAGATGGGCAGTGTCCTTCATGGCCTTGGCTGTTTCCTCTTCTATCTCAAATCCAAGACGTGATGAGAACCTAATGCCCCGGAGGATCCTGAGAGCATCCTCCCGGAATCTCTTCTGAGGGTCTCCCACTGCTCTTATCAGTTTCTTTTCGATATCGGCGATGCCTCCCACCGTGTCCCTGACCATATTGTCGGAACCCAGGTAGAGAGCATTCATTGTAAAATCGCGCCTCTTTACATCCTCTTCTATGCTATTAGCGAAAGACACCTGGTCGGGATGCCTGTTGTCGGAATAACCGCTCTCAGTCCTGAAGGTGGTGATCTCCACCGGCTCCCCCTGTGACAGGGCGACCACAGTTCCGTGCTTTAAGCCATTGCAGTCTATGAGCCTGAAGCCTGCCCCTTCCAGTACGGAACTGACCTTATCAGGTGTCATATCTGTGGCAATATCGTAGTCGTGAGGGTCCTGGTCCAGGATGAGATTTCTGACGGCGCCTCCCACCACGTAAGATACGGCGCCCTCTTTTTCCAGAGCGTCCATTACGTCTTTTATGTAACCGGGAATGGGGTAAGGCCCTTTCATGGGAACTTAAGAGATCCTCTCAAAAGTCTCTTTCATGATAAGGACAAGATCTTTTGTCTCGAAGAAATGAAGGCCGTAGATGGCAGCTTCCCTTCTTGCGTCGTCTGCTATCCTGGTAATCTCGCTTTCGTTAAGTTCCACGGAAGGGATATTATATTCCGTCATGTCGCTTATCCTTCGAAGACCTGCGACAAATGTGGAAGCAGCACTCTCAGTGCTGGAGCTCATGGTGCATAGGTGAAGCTCCCTGGAAAGATCGGAAAGGTCCTTCTTGCACTTATCCGTATAGAGCTCCATGGCCTTGGTGAGCAGGGGCAGGTGGTAGGCTGCATATGCAACGCCAAACCTGGAGATCAGTGAATTCGTGATTATATGTGCATAGCCCAGGCCGAACATCCTGGATGCTATGCCGGAATAAAGACCGCCCACGGAAAGGAGCCTTCTGGCGTAGGAGTCATCGGGATCGTCCTTGAGCTTCTTGATGTTTGTAAAGATGGAATAGCAGGCATTTACCGCATTGGCCCTGTAGGGAGGGTTGAACTTGGAGGCAGGATTGATAAATGCCTCCACCGCACATGCCAGGGCACTGAAGGAACTTCCAAGGGCCCAGGCCATCTCGGTCCTTACAGAAAAGTCGGTATCCACCACCACGATCTGGGGGATGAGGTAGCTGCTCATGCACAGGTTCCACCTGCTGTACTTTGTATCGTAATACTCTGCAAAGAGAGTGGCAGGTGCAGCACTGTTGTCAGTAACGATACAGCAGAGCACCGATATATCTTTTTTCAGCTTGTTTATGCCTTCGAATTCAGCCAGTTCCTTTACGGGATTTACTGCAGCGGCGGCGATCAGCTTGCCGCAGTCGATATCTGCTGTTCCTCCGATGGAGATAATGGTATCGCAGTTGAATTCCTTATATACGCCAAGACCTCCGAAGACATCCACCTCATTGAGGAAGGGTTCCTTCCTGACATACTTGAAGCAGCGGAAGCCCTTGTCATTATAAAAATCTATGAGATCGGAAGTTCCCTTGAACTTCACGGTGACCGGATTACAGAGGAACATGATCCTCCTCGTTCCGAGCCGTCTCAGTTCATCTTCAAGCTCGAAAGCATCACCGCTGTCCAGGAACAGGGTCTGCGGCTCGTAATCTGCCTCTCTGGCATATTTCAGATAATCGCCTGATGCCATTAGATGACCTCTTACTTAAGTACTGACTTTATTGCTGCCAGGAAATCGTCGAACTCTTCAAAGGCCTGAAGGTCGGGATTGTCCTTTATGATCTGCTCTGTACTCCTGAAAAGGAAGCCTGCGCGGGAAGCCCTGATCATTCCGAGATCATTGAAGCTGTCGCCGGCAGCGATAGTATCAAATCCCATGGACTGGAGAGCCTTTACAGTTGTGAGCTTGGACTGCTCACAGCGCATCTTAAATCCTGTGATCTCTCCGTTATCAGCCACTTCAAGAGTGTTGCAGAAGAGGGTGGGATAGTTAAGCTTCTTCATGAGAGGAGCCGCGAACTGTGTAAATGTATCGCTGATGATTATTACCTGGGCAACCTTGCGGAGTTCATCCAGGAACTCCTTTGCTCCGGGAAGAGGATCTATGGTGGATATTACCTCCTGGATCTCCTTAAGTCCCAGTCCGTGTTCCTTAAGGATACCGAGCCTCCACTTCATGAGCTTGTCGTAATCAGGCTCGTCTCTTGTTGTCCTCTTGAGCTCGGGGATACCCGAAGCCTCAGAAAAAGCTATCCATATTTCGGGAACAAGAACGCCTTCCATATCAAGACATACTACATCCATTTACAAATCCTCCAAGTGTCTGTGTCCAAACCTAATTTTATCACAGATCAGACTCTTCTGTCCTCCCCGACTGCCTTTCCCCTGTGTCCATCGACTATTTTTCGCGTTTTTCTGAAAAATTAGTCGACGATTTAGTCGATTCACATGTCTATCGACTATTTTTCGCGTTTTCCCGAAAAAATAGTCGATGGTTTAGTCGATCTTCTGTTGTGGTAAAATTACAATTGTGAAAAAAGGAGGTATAGAAAAATGGGATTTTTCGACGATCTTAAAAAAGGCTTTAAAGATGTATCCGAAGCAGCTAAGAATTCTGTAGAGGAAGCAAAGGCAAGAGAAGCTCAGAGAGCTGAGGCAGGAACGCTTGTATCTGCACCTCCTCAAGCTCAGCCGACAGGTAATGCACTCCAGGGCAAGACTACACGTGCACGTCTGATGAAAGAAGGGGATGGCTATAAGCTTGCATTTGGAACTCCGAACCCCGTGCCCTTCGAGGATCCGAGATATCCGTTCCCTATCGGCATCAGGTTCAACGGCTTTATCGTCATTAAGGATGAAAACGGCTTTGACCCTAACAGCCTCGATATCGACAAGACCGTAATGAACGCAGTTGATGCAGGACAGGCAGCGATCGGTAAGCTTTCCATGCAGTCCTGCACTTATGATCATCTTCCTGCCGGAATGCATGAGATAAGAAAGGAGATCACCGACAGGCTTCAGAGCATCGGTGTTAACTGCTCAGCTGTACAGGTAGCAAGCATCACTGCTGATTCTCATAGCCGCGACAAGATCAAGGAATGGGAGAGCAAGCCCGATTTCGAAAAGGCAGCAGAACTTACAGCTGCAGGAAAGGCAGCTCCGGCACAGCCGGCACCTGTGGAAGGTCCCACAGTAACCTGCACAGGCTGCGGAACTGTATGCAGAGCAGGCCAGAAGTTCTGCTCAAACTGCGGTGCAGTCCTTCCCCAGTAGATCTGATCATCAGATAGAATACTTAAAAAAGCCCCGGACAGATAAAGCCCGGGGTTTTTACATGTCTTTCAGAAGCAGGACAACAGTCTCCACTGAGTCGGTCCAGGGGAACATGTCCACGGGAAGAAGGGTCTCCGCCCTGTATCCATTCTCTTTGAAGATCTTAAGGTCTCTGGCCTGGGTCTTCGGATCACAGGATACATAGACGATCCTGTCGGGGGATACCTTCCTGCACCCTTCGATGAATTCCTTCGTGGTGCCGGATCTGGGGGGATCCAGGATGATGACATCGTACCTTCTGCCCTCCTGAGCTTCCCTTACCATGAATTCCGTGGCGTCGCCCTTTACGAACCTGATATTTCCAGCCTTATTATGCTTAGCATTTTCGATGGCATCCCGGACAGCCCTGGGATTACTCTCCACTCCGGTCACTCTGCCCGCTTTGCCCGAGGCGATAAGACCGATGGTGCCTGTGCCGCAGTAGGCATCGAGGACCGTATCGTCCTTTCCTATATCAGCCAGCTTCAGGGCCTCGCTGTAGAGGACCTCGGTCTGGGCCGTGTTGATCTGGTAGAAAGATTCAGGAGATATACGGAAGCTCATGCCCAGAAGATCATCTGTTATGAAGCCTTTGCCGTATACCGTCTCGCTCCGCTCTCCCAGGATCATGGAGTCGGATCTTCTGTTTATATTTATCACTACTGTGGTGATCTCCGGGTGTCTCTTAACGAGTTCCTTCACGAAGTTCTTCTTACCCGGGAACATATGGTCCGCAACGATAATGGTGACCAGGATCTGGCCGGAGTTCTTTCCCACTCTGATGAGGACTCTCCTTATAAGACCGGTTCCCGTCTTCTCGTTATAGACCTGAAGCTTAAAGGACCTGATGAGATCCCTTATATCCTTTATGATGGCAGATGCCGTTCTGTCCTCGATAAGGCAGCCGTCACACATGACGATCCTGTGGGAACCCTCCATATATGTGCCGGAGATGATATTCCCCTTCTTATCGCGGCCGAAGGCGGAGTGTACTTTATTCCTGTAATAGAAAGGATCCCCGGCGCCCCTTATGGGAAGGACTTCGCCGACGATCCCCTTCATCAGTTTTTTTACAGACTCTTCTTTTGCGGAAAGACTCTCTTCATAAGTCTTTCCCATATATGTGCAGCTTCCGCACTCCCTGGCTTTTGGACAGGTATTACTCAACTGACTTTACCGCGCCGGTGACCACGTTCTTGAGAAGAACGGATGTGGTAACGGAACCGACACCCCTGGGTACGGGGGTGATGGCCTCAGTAAGCTCACTTACCTCATCGAAGTTAACATCACCGCAGAGATTGCCTTCCTCATCCACGTTCATTCCGACATCGATAACGATCTGGCCCTCTCTTACGAAATCCTTAGTGATCATCTTAGCCTTGCCTGCAGCAGCCACGATGATGTCGGCATTTCTGCACTCGGCCTTAAGATCAGCCGTTCTGGTGTGGCAGACAGTAACCGTGGCATTCTCCTTGATGAGCATCAGTGCCACGGGCTTTCCGATAACAAGGCTCCTTCCGACAACAGTTACCTTCTTACCCTTGAGCTCGATACCGTAATACTTCAGTATCTCGATTACAGCCTGGGCAGTACAGGGAGCATATCCCTCACCGTTTCCTGCGAAAAGGTTTGCCATATTGGCTGTACCCATGCAGTCGGAATCCTTGACGGCACTTATGGACTTGACGATATTCTCATCGGTAAGTGTCTTGGGAAGAGGTCTGAACATAAGGATGCCATGGATATCGGGATCCTTGTCCAGGTTAGCAACTGTGTCATCCAGCTCCTCCTGGGAAACATCCTCGGGAAGCTCCATTACTACGACACCGCACTCCATGGAATCGAACTTCTTCTTAAGTCCTCTCTCATAGGCCAGGTCGTCCTCCCTCGCGCCTACCCTTACAACAGCAAGGGTGGGAGTTATGCCCTTCTTCTTAAGGTCTTCGATAACGGCCTTAAGGTCTTCGTTTATCTTATCTGCTACGGGTTTTCCGAGAAGTAGGTTCATGCTCTGAGTCCTCCGAGAACTTTATTATATGCTTCATCACATCTGGAAGAGACTTCCTTTACAAGGTCATCAGTCTTCCTGTTGAGCTCCTCTGCAAATGCTCTGTCCTTCATGAGCTTTGTGTTTATATAGACGTTCATGGAAGCACCTGTGGCAAGTGCTCTGCATGCAGAAGCAGCGACGCCAACATCACTTATGGCAAGCCTTGAACCCTTTACTGCCAGCTCCTCGATGATAAGGGAGATCTCCTTTGCTTTTTCCACCATCTGATAGGGAACTTCTGCTGCCTTCCTGAGAGCATCCTCCAGGATCTCATCCCTTCCCTCCTGCTCCTTGGGAATGGAGTAGGCCTTGGACAGGGGCTCGAATACCTCAGCGTCCTTTTTGATGAGCTCTGCAGCATCGTCACGGAGCTTTGCGGCATCCACAAGGATCCTTTCGATATCCTGCTGATACTCAGCATACTTCTTCTTACCTGTAGTAAGGTTTGCGACCATGGAGCAAAGGGAAGCGGAAAGTGCTCCCATAAGCGCACTTGCTCCTCCGCCGCCGGGTACCGGGGCGCCGCTGCTGAGTTCGTCTAAAAATACCGTTATGCTCTTGTCTGTCATTTCATTTATACCTTCCAAAATTTATTACCCTGCTATTATACAGAAAAGGCTGTCCGAAGACAGCCTTTATATCAGAATACTCTTCTTATGGACATGATGGGCATCATGTCGAGGGAACCGTATCTTACATCTTCTCCGGAGTTCGATGCGTGTATAACGGATCCGCCTCCAACATAGATGGCAACATGGCCGCAGTAGCCTCCGCCGTAATCGTAACAGACGATGTCACCCGGCTGGATATCGGATCTGTCAACTGAGTATCCGCAGCTTGCGATGGAATCCGCATAGTGGGGAACTGATACACCGATCTGTCTGTAGGCATATACTACGAGTCCTGAACAGTCAACGCCGCTGGAAGACTCACCGCAGTATACATAGGGCGCACCCAGAAGGCTCTCTGCAGCTGATACTACGCTCGATCCGTTCTGGCCGGTGATAACGGGTGTTCCGGGGGAGTAGCTCGATCCGCCTCCACCGCCGCCGGAGCTTGATCCACCGCCACCGCCGCCGTTTCCGCCGCCGCCACCGGTATTCGTCCTCTGGGGGACCGGTGTGGGAGTGGGGGGTGCAGTCTGTGTCGTATATGAAACGTAGACATAGCCCTCAAGGCCGCTGTCTGTAGTTACGTGATACCATTTGTCCGCAATACCGGTGCAGTGAAGTCTTGCTTCATCGGGAAGTGTTGCGACGATCTCACTCTCTGTGGAAGGCTCTGCCCTGAGGGTAAGGCTGTCCGTATCTACCCAGACTGTCCTGTCGATGGCAACCCATACCATCTCGTAGGAAAGGGTGTTTGTAAGGACATATCCCTCTTCACCGTCGTCTGTAACGATCTTTGACCAGGTATCACCGATACCGACTCTCGTAACGCCCTCACCCGTAGCAAGGGTAGTGACTGTGGAGGAACTCATATCCGGCTCTTCCTTCAGGATAGAGTCGTATGTCTCTATATAGAGAGGCGTATCGTCAGGTGCGAAATAAAGAGGATCCAGCTGCTCGATGGGAAGACCGGCCTCGTCGAATTCCTGTACTACATAGTAGGAAGGAACATCGGTATAATCCTCTGTAGCCGTCATGGGCTCAACAAGATATGTAACACCGGTGGCACCGCTGACGGTACCTCCGTTACTAACGTCGATAAGGGTATCGCCTTCAGAAACAAGAGCCCAGTCCTCTACCAGGACCTCCTCTTCCTCCTCTTCAGGCTCCGGGAAGGTGGCTGCATATGCTTTCCTGAGGGTAAGAGAAGGATTGCTGCTCTTCATACCCATGGGAAGGCACAGTACAGGGACTGCCACGGAGATGCAGACGATGATAGCTAATATATATGTCTTCGGATTTCTGTTTGAATCCATCAGATACTCCCTTTTGTTACAATTATGTTACTACATTATACACCGATTTTGAGATTTTGACAGACCGAAGGGGTGATTACCCCAATATTCCCTTATTTTAAATAACACGCGCGTATGAATAAGGCCGGTCTCCCGTAATTCCCCTCACCGTTCCCCTATTTTGCTGTTTCAAAGGCTTTAGAGGGGAATAAATGGGCGGATCGTTCAAAATATTCCCCTGTTTTTCCATTATTTGGCCAAAACAGGGGAATTCGTATAATGCCCGTATAAAAAACAAAGGACCGCATCAGCTGCGGTCCCCTGTTTTTGTTCTAAGCATTGCCCGACGATCATTTTCTGATGTCTTCAGCTTTTGCCTTTTCCTTTTCGATAGCTGCCAGTCTCTCAGCCTCTTCCTGAGCCTTTACCCTGTCGAGATACTCATTGTCGAACATCTCTGCCTCTTCGGAGAATTCATCATAAGCCTTGCCTGTGATGACTTCGCAGTTCTCCTTGATAACGGGAACAGCTGTGATATTTCTGTACTTCTGTACACCGGTACCTGCAGGGATGATGGAACCGATGATAACGTTCTCCTTGAGACCGATAAGAGGATCGACCTTACCCTTAACAGCAGCGTCTGTA
>CACXGG010000129.1 GCA_902767145.1 Oscillospiraceae bacterium
GATGTAAAAATGTAATCTGTGTTTTCTTTCATAATCGACTCCTTAACCTATCCTTTGAATAACTCCTCTTCCAATACCTGTTAATCTTTCTATCTCTCTTACACTAAAACCATTATCTTTCAGCATCTTGATCGTATGGTCCCTCTCCCTTTTGTTCAGGTCACCAAACGAACGGCCATTGAAAGAATCAATAAGTTCAGAAATTATCCGTCTTGCAGCGCCCTCTCTTGCAAATAGCTTTTCATTTTCAAAGATTAATTCATCGCCTTCATAAGATGCATCTAAAAATGAATTAAGAGTCTGAAGATCCGGAAAGAGATCCTTTATGAGCGAAACCTCGGTTTTTGGAGACGGTGACTGATAATCACTGTAACTGGACCAGGGGTATTTATCATAACTGCAGGAAAAAGCTTTTACAGGATTATTGATGATATACCTATATACATTCATAAATGAGATTGTGTCCTCAATACAAACACTAACAAACCTGCCCTGAAACAAGTGTCCAACTCTTTGATACTTTGCGTTGAAATAGTAAGAATACGCAACCTGGACCTTCTTCATAAAAAGCGACAGATTGTCCTCTTTATCTTCAAGCAGTAAATGAACATGATTATCCATAAGACAATACGCGATAATATTAATTCCGCACTCATCATTAAAACGGAACAACAGAGAAATATACTTTCTATAATCCATATCATCCTCGAAAATTATCATCTTGCCGACGCCCCTCGAGACAATATGATAAAAACCATTTATGGAATGCTTTCTCGGTAATCTTGCCATACACCCTCGCGAAAAATGTTGCTTATAAACCACATTTTAACACAAAAATAAAAGGCGCAAAAGCACCTTTTTCGAACGTGACGGTTGGGGACGGTTCTGTTTTGTCACAAAATGTGACAAAACAGAACCGTCCCCATTTGTCACCAGGTTACGGTTATTTCTTTTACTTCGTCGGCCTTGTCACGGTTTCTGATGAAGTCAGGAGCGACCTGTGGGAAGAGCGCACATGACAGTACATCCTCTTCAGACTTAGCGAAGTCCTTTACCTTAGCTCTCAGCTCGTCCATCTCGTTGGCGAGAAGGTCTGCAGGACGGCACTCGATGACCTTCTCGTCACCTATTGCCATCTTCCTTACTTCCTCATTGACCTCACCGGGAAGTCTTCCGTATTCACCATGGAGCAGCATCTTGCTCTCTTTTGTAAATATCTTATATCGTCCCATGAGGACATTAAGGACAGCCTGGGAACCCACGATCTGGGATGTGGGTGTAACAAGGGGCGGATAACCGAAATCCTTCCTGACCCTGGGCACTTCTGCAAGCACCTCTTCGTATCTGTCTTCCGCATTTGCCTGCTTAAGCTGGGAAATGAGATTTGAGAGCATTCCTCCGGGCACCTGGTAGATCAGTGTATTGGGATCCACCCTGAGCACCTTGGGATTAAGGATACCCTCATCCTGCATCTTCTGGGCAACAGTCTTAAAGTGGGAAGCTGCCTTGTTGAGCTCGGTAAGGTCAAGTCCTGTATCCCTGGGTGTTCCCTTGAACGCTGCCACAAGAGACTCGGTGGCAGGCTGTGATGTACCTGTAGCCATGGGGGATAATGCGCAGTCGATGATATCGACACCCGCCAGGGCAGCAGCATAGTAGATCATGGAGCCTGTTCCTGTAGTATCGTGGGTATGAAGGTGTATGGGAAGATCCACTGCCTCCTTAAGCTTGGTTACCAGCGAAAAGATATCCTTGGGCAGCAGAAGGTTCGCCATATCCTTGATGCAGATAACATCAGCACCCATCTGCTGGAGCACCTTTGCCTGGTTCACGAAATATTCTTCATTATGTACGGGACTGGTGGTATAGCTCAGTGCTGCCTCTACTGTTCCACCATACTTCTTTACTGCCTTCATGGCGACTTCCATATTGCGGACATCGTTAAGGGCATCAAATATCCTTACGACATCGATACCGTTCTCGATCATCCTTCCACAGAAGGAATCCACTACATCGTCAGCATAATGCCTGTAACCCAGGAGGTTCTGGCCTCGAAGGAGCATCTGAAGAGGCGTCTTGGGCATTGCCTTCTTAAGGATGCGGAGTCTCTCCCAGGGGTCCTCCCCGAGAAATCTCATACATGAATCAAAAGTAGCTCCGCCCCAGCACTCGATGGACCAGTAACCCATATTGTCAAGGATCTCACAGGCAGGAAGCATATCCTCCAGCTTCATCCTGGTAGCCGCGTGGGACTGGTGGGCATCACGAAGGATGGTATCTGTGATCCAGAGCTTCTTGTTCGGCATTTCAAGCATCGTTTATTCCACCTCGAAAAGGAACTCGCCGACAGCGACGGTCTGGCCCTGGGAAACTGCGATCTTAACTACCTTTCCATCCCTGGGAGAAGTGATATCGTTCTCCATCTTCATGGCTTCGAGAACAACTACTGCCTGTCCTGCTTTTACAACATCGCCCTCGGAAACATTTACCTTAAGGATAGTTCCGGGCATGGGGCTCGTAACAGAACCTGCACCGCCCTTGGAAGGAGCTGCGGGAACAGCAGCGGTATTACCTGCTTTAGGTGCTTCCTTTACAGCAGGAGCCGCAGCGGGAGCTGAACCGTCGTTATTAAGTTCAACTTCCATCTCATATTCTTTTCCGTTTAATGTGATCTTATATTTACTCATCAGATCTCATCCTCCAGGTCGTATTTTTTGTAATCGATATTATGGTCAGATATGAACTTCTGAAGAGAGGACTTTGCCTTTTCCCTGAAGCTCAGGACTCTTACGTTTCTGATATCTGTTCCTAATTCTTCGGCAATACATGCTACTGCCATAGAGACTATCATTTCATTACTAAGTGCAATACTTTCCATGATCCACCTCCATTAAAGCGGGATATTTCCATGTTTCTTATAGGGACGGTCTTCGTACTTATCCTTCAGCATCTCGAGGGCAGATACGATCCTGGAACGTGTCTCCGAAGGAAGGATGACCTCGTCCACATATCCCCTTTCTGCTGCAACATAAGGATTCATGAACTTTTCATTATATTCATCTATGAGCTCCTGACGCTTGGCGTCCTTATCCTCTGCATCAGCGATGGCAGATCTTCCGATAATGGAGACTGCTCCGGATGCACCCATGACAGCGATCTCGGCGATGGGCCATGCATAGACCACATCAGCACCAGGTCCCTTACTGTTCATGGCGATTTAAGCGCCGCCGTATGCTTTTCTCATGATGATGGATATCTTGGGAACAGATGCCTCAGAGAAGGCATAAAGGAGCTTCGCACCGTGTCTGATGATACCGTTATGCTCCTGGTTGGATCCGGGCATAAAGGCAGGTACATCAACAAGGGTGATCAGCGGGATATTAAAGCAGTCACAGAACCTTATAAACCTTGCGCCCTTATCGGATGCGTTGATCTCCAAAGATCCTGCGATAAACTTACTCTGGTTTGCAACGATACCCACTGTCTTTCCGTCGATCCTTGCAAAACCGACTACAAGGTTTGCTGCAAAATCCTTCTGCACCTCGAAAAAGGACTCCACATCGGTGAAGGCTGAGATAACGTCCCTGACATCATATGCTGCCTTGGGATCCGAAGGGATGATATCAGCAAGGGATGCGCAGTTATCATTAGGGGTATCCTTAACTTCAAGGGGATCCTCCATATTGTTGGAAGGAAGATATCCCAGAAGACGGCGTACGCCGTTGAGGCAGGAAAGGTCATCATCGTATACAAAGTGTGCAACACCGCTGACAGAGCTGTGTACTCCGGCACCGCCCAGAGCAGAAGCCGAGATCTCCTCACCGGTAACAGACTTTACTACAGCAGGACCTGTGATATACATCTGGCTGGTCTCTTTAGTCATAAAGATATAGTCGCAGATGGCGGGAGAATAACATGCACCGCCGGCACAGGGTCCCATGATAACTGAGATCTGGGGGATAACGCCTGAAGCCATGGTGTTCCTCAGGAAGATCTCTGCATAACCTGCAAGGGAATCTATTCCCTCCTCGATCCTTGCTCCGCCGCTGTCGTTAATAGAGATAAAGGGGGACTTCATCTTCATGGCATGAGCCGCGCCAAGGGAACCTCCGCTGATGGTGAAATCCTGTGAGGAAGCGAAAACTGTCCTTCCGTGGACCTTACCGTAACCGGTAACAACACCGTCGCCGGGCTTTTTCTTCTTATCCATACCGAAATCAGATGCCCTTGAAGCGATCATATCATCGATCTCAACAAAGGTATCATCATCGAAAAGAGCTTCCATACGCTCTCTTGCAGTAAGCTTTCCTGATGAATGCTGCTTGTCTATGCGTGCCTGACCACCGCCAAGTGCGATGGAAGCACGTTTTTCTTCAAGCTTCTTTATATCGTTTGACCATTTTTCGTCCATCAAAACATACCGTCCATATAGCATTCTAACTATATGATACCAATAATACTTTGATTGTCAAACTATTTTTTTTGATAATCAAACTATTTTTCAGGGCTTGACAGTAAGAAGATCCTCCAGCCAGATCTTATAGCTTGCATCAGAGGGCATCCTCCAGTCTCCTCTGGGAGACAGGCAGACTGTTCCTACCTTAGGTCCGTCAGGTATACATGACCTCTTGAACTGCTGGGTAAAGAACCTCTTTATGAATGTCTCAAGCCACTTGTAGATGGTCTCATCATCATATACTCCCTCAAAGGCGACCTTAGCGATCCTGAACACCTTGGAAGGCGCGTAGGAGAACCTGAGGAAATAATAAAGAAAGAAATCATGGAGCTCATAGGGTCCCACAAGATCCTCTGTCTTCTGTGAGATGGTACCGTCTTCGGAGGGCGGCAGGAGTTCAGGTGATACCGGAGTATCAACGATATCCTTCAGGACATCGGAAAGTTCCTTGTCGCTCTCCTCTACCCTGCCTGCTTCATATGAAACAAGGTGTCTTACCAGAGTCTTAGGGATAGAGCAGTTGACGCCGTACATGGACATGTGGTCTCCGTTATATGTAGCCCAGCCCAGGGCCAGCTCACTGAGATCTCCGGTACCAACGACTATGCCGCCAAGCTTATTGGCAACATCCATAAGCACCTGGGTCCTCTCCCTTGCCTGGGAATTTTCATAGGTTACATCATGGGTATCCATATCATGGCCGATATCATCAAAGTGGACCTTAACGGCATCGGCGATAGAGATCTCGCGGATGGATGCCCCGTACTTTTCGGCCAGCTTAAGGGAATTGTTCTTTGTCCTTGAAGTGGTACCGAATCCGGGCATGGTAATGGCCACGATACCTTCCCTGGGAAGATCCAGCATATCAAAGGCATGTACAGTAACGATAAGTGCCAGAGTGGAATCAAGTCCGCCGGAAAGGCCCACTACCGCAGTCCTGCAGTTGATGTGCTTAAGTCTCGTGGCAAGACCCATGGCCTGCATGGAGATGATCTCCTCACATCTCTGTGCAAGATCATAAGTTGCTTCAGGAACGAAGGGATGCTTCGGGAAATACCTGGAAAGATCGAGATCCCAGACAGGCTCAGTCTCAAAGAATACCCTGTCCACAGTATCGTCCGTCTCAAATGTATTGATGAGCTGTCTTTCGTGCATAAGCTTCTTAAGGTCGATATCTGCATACACTATTCCGGGCTTCCCGGTAAAGCGCTTTGACTCAGCAAGGATATTTCCGTTTTCAGCAATTATATCAACGCCTGCAAAGACAAGCTCCTGGGTGGACTCACCCATACCGCAGTCAGAATAGATATAAGCGCAGTTATTGATACCGCTGACTGTGGAGATCAGTTTCTTACGGAAGGATGCCTTACCGATCACCTCATCAGAAGCGGAAAGATTACAGATTATGGTAGCGCCGTTCATGGCATATTCAGATGAAGGTGTAACGGGCACCCAGAGATCCTCGCAGATCTCACACGAAAAACAAAACTCAGGGTAGAATGCGTTTTCGAAGACAAGCCTTCCGAAGGGGATATCGTCAAGATCATAGATATCGTCAGCATAAGGAGTAAAATGACGCATCTCATAGAATTCCGAGTAGTTGGGAATATTGATCTTGGGGACGAAACCGAGGATCTCACCCTGACATATAACAGCGGCACAGTTATAGAGCTTGCCGCGGTTTATCACGGGAAGTCCCACAACGATGACGGTATTAAGTTCCGACGTCTGCTCTGCGATACCGGTAAGGCCTTCAAAGGCCCTGTTTATAAAAGCATCATGCAGGAAAAGATCACCGCAGGTATACCCCGTTATGGAAAGTTCCGGAAAAACTATCAGGGAACAGTCCTTTTCTGCCGCTTCGATACAGGAATCAACGATATTCTTACAGTTAAACTCGATATCTGTTACTCTTGTCTTAGGTGTACATGCCGCTACTCTGATAAAACCGTCTTTCATGGCCAGGCCTTCTTTCATTGAACATTGATAAGAATGATTATATCACGGATTCGAACATATTCCCGATGCATCAAATACATATGTGACACCTTTATAAACGAGAGTCGTATTACAGATCATCTCACCGTTTGAATTAAAGTAATACCAATGATCCTTATATTTGAGCCAGGAGTTTTCCCTCATGGCGCCTGATCTTTCAAAGTAATACCACTTGTTAGATATCTTCTGCCATCCGGTTACCATTTCACCTGATTTCTTGAAGTAATACCATTTACCTCCAAGTTTTTTCCAGCCGGTCTTCATCGCCCCGCTGCCTTCCAGATAGAACCAGTTGCCGTCAATATTCGCCCAGCCGATCCTCATGATGCCGGTGTATTCGAAATAGTACCATTTACCGCCTATTTTTTTCCAGCCGGTAGCGTAACACCCCGCACCTGTCACATAATAATATTTGCCATAATGACATAACCATCCCACATAATCAGATGATGACACATTTATATCTGAAGAAAGATCTGATTTACTTTTATATCTCTTCGTATATCTCGTGCTTCCGCAAAGAAAACTACTGTATTCCAGGATCGTCTTTCCCCTGTCTGAAGTAGAGTCGAGATAATACCATTTACCATCGAGCTTGACCAAATTCCAGGCATGTTCTATTTTTTTATCCTGGACCTTGTAACCGTAATCTATCCTGACATCAGTAACTCCCGCAGTAAGGCACATCTGATAAAAATAATTGGCAAATCCCTGACATACAGCCTTGCCTTTTACAGCAGCACCATATGTAGTATAGCGGGTATAATCTCCATCAACAGGATCCGAATCATCATACTTGACCCAGTTACATACAAAAGCATAGATCTTACAGATCTTTTGGTTATCAGTCATTCCATCAAGGTCAAGGACATCGAGCTGGATATTAATACAACTTTCAACCGCTCTTTCCTGAGCAGCTGTCGTGTAATAATCCGGCTGGAGAATGACACAGGTCATATCACCATTCACTCCTTTACTAATATTATATCCTTCCATCTGCATAAGAAGATTGTCCCCCTGTCCCGGGATACCTGTATGTTTAAAGAGCTCATTTTTTATCTGATCATAGAATTCCTCGCCGTAATCTGTACCTGTCAGTAAAAACATTATTGTATCTGCTCTTGAAGCTGCCTGACTCCTGATATAGGGGCCGGCTTCGGACACACTTGCATATAACGGCAAAGTTACTTCTTCAACTTCAGAAGCATCTATATACTCAATGGTTATATCCTCTGAGATCCCTTCCTCAATATCATAATAACAGCAGCTGACTTCGATAAGATCCTCATCAGGCTCATCATCATCTTCGGCAGTAGGATCTTCTGTTACCTGCTCCTCATCGGAAGACAGTATCTCTTCGCACTCCTCTTCACATATATCAGTCGTTTCGGCAGGATCTGACTCTTCTTCGGTCATTTCCTCTGCCACAACCGGATCGAGCTCATCCCCTGAGGTCTCCTCTTCAGTCTCTTCGGGTATTAATCCAAGTTCTTCTTCATCAGCAAATGAGATCACTCCTGAAGAAAGAATGATAGAAACAGCGATCAGTGACGACAATACTCTTTTCATATTGAAACCTCCTGTCCATCCCTTGAATAAAAACGATCATTACACAAAAAGCCATCCGTTATAAACGGATGGCTTTTATTTACGGATTAGTACAAACACCCGAGGAATTGAACTTATAGTTCTTTCCCGAGATCTTAATAGTGGTGGATGATACCATGGCTCCGGTGGAATCGAAATAGTACCAGGAACCGCTGTACTTGAGCCATCCTGTCTTCATTGCACCTGATGACTCGAAGTAGTACCACTTGCCTGACAACTTCTTCCATCCCGTTACCATAGCTCCTGATGACTCAAAATAGTACCACTTGCCGGAGATCTTCTTCCAGCCTGTTACCATGGCACCGTCAGTTCCGAAGTAGTACCAGACGTTGGAGATCTTTTCCCAACCTGTATACATCCAGCCGGAGGTGCCGAAGTAATACCACTTTCCGTCCAGCTTCTGCCAGTTCCCAAGGAAATACAGATCACTTCTCCTGTAACAGAATCTTCCGTTGTGATAGAGCCATCCGCTGTAGTCATCTGAAGCGATGTTGAGTTTCTCCTCATAAACATCATTACAGCTTGTATGCTCCTGATCGAAGAAAGTCTTTCCGCGGAGCAGGTATTCATACTGTCCGAAACTATATCCTGCGTCCCAGGTGGGATCTGCATAATACCATTTATTTCCCATCTTAATGAGATTCCATGCATGTCCTCCGGAAGTACTGCCACCGTAAGCATTTCCGTCATCTACCCTTACATTTGTGACGCCTGCAGCAAGGCACATCTGATAGAAAAGGTTTGCATATCCCTGACAGACAGCCTTCTTATTGACGAGTGCAGCATAGGATGTGTACTGGAGAAGATAATCATCATTATTCAAATGATCATAATCATATTCCACATTCTGGCAGATATAATCATAGATGGCACATATCTTACATGTATTGCTCTTCCCCGCTATATTAAGTGAGGAAAGCACCTTGGAGATCTCCTGTGATAATTTTGTTTCCTGGCTGGCACTCGTATAATATGTCAGCTCTATAGTTACCTCAGTTGATGAACTGTATCCCCACCAGGATACAGAGATCTCATTCAGCTGATAGTAGATATTGTCGCCCTGTCCGGGTATACCGGTGTGCTTGAAAAGAACACTCTTCACACGGCCCATGATATTATCCTTGGTGATGGTGCTGTCGTTTGTCCTGAAGGTTATGCTGTCATCTCTCTTGGCAGCAGCTGCTCTTACAAAATCACCGGCAGCAGAGATGCTTGAATAAACAGTTGCAGTAGATGCATCCACCTCGGAGGCATCAACATATTCAACTGTAATATCATCTTCAACAAATTCGCCGTCAACAAAGACCGACCTCTGGCTGCTGACCTCCACAAGATCCATATCAGTTGTTTCGATATCTTCAGAAGAGATTTCTTCAGGTGTGTCTGCGGGCTCTATGGATGCCTCATCCTCATCTGAAGTTTCTGAAAGGACAGCCTCGGCTTCTATATCCTCAGCCTCAGTCTCATCTTCTTCATCATATTCTTCATCATATTCTGAAGTTTCTTCCTCTATAAGGACCTCCTCAGGGATCAGGCCATCCTCCTCGTCGGCATAGACGAACAGTCCTGATGTTGCCAAGATCGAAACGGTGATCAGGGCGGATAATAATCTTTTCATTTATCTACCTCCTGTAATATCCCCTATTCTGTTCTCTCATTATAACAAATAAAGAACATAAAAGAAAAAGCCGGCCCCGAAGGACCGGCCTTGTAGTTATGGATTAGTACAGACGCCGCTGCTGTTGAACTTATAGTTCTTTCCAGAGATCCTGACAGTGGTGGAAACTACCATTGATCCGTTGGAACTAAGATAATACCAGGAGCCGTCATATTTCAGCCATCCTGTCTTCATGGTTCCAGAGTTATCAAAGTAATACCATTTGCCTGATAACTTCTTCCATCCGGTTACCATGGCACCAGAAGCTTCAAAGTAATACCACTTTCCGGATATCTTCTGCCAGCCGGTCTGCATAATATAAGTATCCTTATCAAAGTAATACCACTTGCCTGATATCTTCTGCCAGCCTTTTAGTATTTCTCCGGAAGATGAGCAATAGTACCACCAGTTATCCTCTTCCTTATGGAGCCAGCCGGTATGCATGGAACCGTTCTGATCGAAATAGTAGGCTTCACCTTTTATGTAATCCCATCCGGTTGACATCACACCGTCATCACGGAAGTAATACCATTTATTCTTGAGTTTCTTCCAGCCGGTCTGAATCACACCGTTACTGTCGCTGTAGTACCAGGACGTGTTTCCCCACTCATCATCGGCCTGGAACCATCCTGTATCCATCACTCCCGTATACTCATCAAAATGATATTTCTTCCCGTTTATGGTATTCCATCCTTTAACCATAAGAGGATAAAAATAGTACCATTGGTCATCGATCTTTTTCCATCCGAAATGGTATTGTCCGTTACTGTCCAGATACCATTTTCCGTAGGGATCCCCCTGAAGCCCTTCGCCGATAGTCACAATAAAAGACTGCGATCTTCCCATATGTTCATTCATATCATAATCATAATGAACAGGGTACACATAGATTTCATATGCTACGCCGGGTACAAGACCTGTCAGCTTATAAGATAAAGATCTACCTGCGTACCAGAAGACAGATTTGTTATTAACAGCAGGATATATCTGTATATAATAACCATCGATATTACTGCCGGTGTTAGGTGTAGTGCTTAAGGTGACGGATCCATTCGAATTACGATTAACCGTAACATCACCCATGTGGTCTGTCAGTTCATCAATACCAAAGGGCTGAGAATAATCGCTTACAGAAAAATTATATTCGAAGAAAAGATATTCATATTCAGGATAATACTCATGACTCAAGAAGAAAGTCTTTGTTCCTGTGAGGAAATAATTATATTGGGAAGGATCAAGCCCTGAATCCCAGGTGGTATCAAGGAGATAAGCAGTGCCGTCAAGGACGACAAAGTTCCAGGCGTGATCCCCTCCTGCCATATATCTTGTCTCCACTCCGGCTTCGCCTGCCATCCTGTAAAAAAGGAGCGCATATCCGTTACAAACTGCAGTCTTATTCATGAGAGCAGCATATGCAGTATATTTAAGCAGATAAGAGTCATCGAAAAGAGTATCATAATCATATGTTATATTATCGGTCATATACTTATGGATGGCATATACCTTCTCGATATCTGACTTACCGTCGACATCAAGATCATCCAGGACCTTATCGATCTCAGCCGAAAGGGCCTGTTCCTGTCGAAGTGTAGTGATATAAGCATATTTAATAGTGATCTGGTAATAACCGTCCAATTCAACATACTCAAAAGTATCTA
>CACXGG010000130.1 GCA_902767145.1 Oscillospiraceae bacterium
GTGATCCTTCTGGCTTTCCTTTTCGGTGCTTTTGCTTCCGCATCAATGAGGAGAAGGAGCGCTGAGAGACGTGCCGATAAAGCCAGCGCATCAGAGGCCTCTGCCGATGCTTCAGGCGAAGCAGTTTCAGAGGAAGCCGCTACACCCGAAACAGAAGCCGGATATAGCTATATGGATGGTGAGATCGGAGGCGCCTTAATTGAGGTACCGGCGTACACAGACTCCCAGGTGATTGATAACAAGTCGGCATATGCCGGTGATTATATAGTCGCTTTTGCATTAACAGATGTCGAGTATATGAACACGGAAACTTTCCAGGAATTGATACTTGATAATGAATACGATATCACCCATGACACCGGAGACACGTATATCACTTATACATCTGATGAGTTCACGACTATAGGCGGTCATGATGCATTCATCTACTATGGCACTACCGTTGTTGAGGGAAGAGATTGTGATGCTTCAATGACGATCATTAACTACAACAGTATGTATGGTGGAGAGATCCTCCGGATGCTCTATATCTATGAGAGTGGTAATGCTGAATTTGAGGCTGGATATGATCATATCATCGAACAGCTTGAAGAAATGGATTGCACTGATTTTAGGGAATATGATGTGCCTGATTCCTCGTCGTCATCATCTTCTTCATCGTCGTCTTCCTCTTCCTCCAGTTCCAGTTCTGACGGAGTAGATCCTGATCTTAAGGCTACGCTGGACAGCTACGAGGACTTCATTGACAGCTATATTGCCTTTATGGAGAACTACAACAATTCCAGTTCGGAAGACATGCTCTACATGATGAACGATTACCTGGAAATGATGGAGGAGTATACGGAATACGTAGAAACTATTGACGATCTTGATATTGATTCGATGTCTGCTGCCGACTATGCGTACTACATCGAAGTCACTACAAGAGTCGCCGGCAAAATATTATCACTGATCTAAAAAATTAAAAGGAGATAAAAGTATGGAAAACAATGAAATCAACAAGTATGAACCTTCGTTCAATGCTCCTTCCCAGCCGGGAAAAGGCGTTGGCATTGCAAGCTTCGTTATCGGACTGTTGAGCATCACCTGGCCTGTATGGACATATCTTTTCGCTGTGTTGTTCTACAAAATCGAGGCCAATGCTCTCGGAGATATTTTCCTTTGGCTGCTGATAACTACAAGTATTGCTAATGTTATCTTTGGAACACTCGGCGTCTGCCTTTCTGCTGCATCTAAGAAGCAGGGCAACAAGAGTGGTCTGAGAGCTGCAGGTTTTGCGCTTTCTCTCATCTCCCTGATCCTGGGTGCACTTACACTTCTTTGCTGCCTGGCTTGTATCGCATGCACAGGACTTGCAGTTAAGGATCTCTATTCAGATGCATTGCAGATGGTAGGAGATGCTTATCAGGAAACAGTTGATCAGGCTCTTGGAGTATTAATCTTCAGATGATCTTCGAAATATACTCTCTTAACTTAACACCGTATGCAATGATGATAGCAACAGGGGCATTAGTTTCTGTTGCTGTCTCATTCATGCTGTGTAAGGTTCATAAGAAGAGCTTTGATGATTCCATCTACATGCTGGCCTTCGGATATATCGGTGCGGCTATGGGGGCGAAGATCCTTTATCTTTTAGTCTCCTGGAAAGAAATATCTGCTCTTTATCATCAGGAGGGATTTCAGCTTGAATGGGTCATCGGTTATATCCGAGGCGGATTTGTTTTCTATGGGGGACTTATGGGTGCCGCTCTTGGCGTCTTTCTGTCGGCCAGGTATTTCTCTTTAAAGGTTTATGATTACATCCCGGCACTGCTTCCACCCATGGTCCTTTTTGCCGGGTTCGGGCGTATCGGATGCTTCCTGACAGGTTGCTGCTACGGATGTGAGACATCCTCGTTCCTGGGGTATTGCTATCACGATTCCATGTTTGCGCCTAACGGTGTGCCGCTGGTCCCGGTCCAGCTTATAGAGGCGGTCTTTGATTTTCTGCTGGTCTGTCTTTTCGTTGTAAAGGGAAGGCGGATGAAAGGGGAGACGCAGTTTTTCGTTTATGTTTTTTCGTACGCGCTGTTCAGGTTTTTCCTGGAATTCTGGCGCGGCGATGAAGTGAGGGGACACGTTGGTTTATTGTCGGTTTCGCAGTTTATCAGCCTGGTGCTGATCGCATGCATTGCATCAATAAAGGTGAACAAAATGATAAAATATAGATCAATCGGAGGAATAGTAAGTGGAAGATTCGACAACGGACAATCTGATGGATGCTCTCATGAGTACTGATGGAGAGAAACAACTGGATTCTTTCCTTAAGAGCATCGATGGGAAGTATCCCGTGGACTTCAAGACCTACCTTAACCAGAAGATGGAGGAGAAGGGGGTCGACAGACCATGGCTCGTTCGTGAGTCAAGAGTGGAGAAGAGCTACATCTATAAGCTCTGCGACGGCAAGAAGGTGAATCCCGGAAAGGATAAGATCGTAATGATCGCGCTGGCACTGCGCATGACCATCAAGGAGACACAGAAGGCTCTGGAGATAGTCGGAGCAGGCGCGCTCTACCCGAAAAATCAGAGGGATTCTATCCTCATATATGCCATCAAGAAAAAGCACAGCGTCAGTGCTGCGAATTCCTTACTTGAGCAGTATGGCGAAGCGCCGCTGGAATAACAGCTGATATTCCGTAATTTTCACAGTGCGCAAACTAATTGACAACCCTCTTTTAATAATATATAAAAATGAGTTGTAATTATTGAAAAGAGGGTTTTCAGTTATGGATTTCAGCGGTTTTTCAGTTAAGTTCTGGGAAGTTGCCGGACACTATCTTTTCAGCATGAAGGGCACAACACTCGTTCTCTTCTTCATGTTTGCGATCATAGTTATCGGCTACCTCATCGGTAAGATAAATGTTAAGGGAGTGTCCCTTGGTACAGCAGCCATCTTCATCGTGGCACTTGTATTCGGTCACTTCAAGGGAGTTACAGTAGGTTATACTGATCATCCCGGATGCATCGAGGGCTGGGCAGAAAAGCTCTCCACCATCGATACATACTTCAAGATCATCCAGAATATAGGTCTTGTTCTTTTCGTAACTTCAGTCGGACTTATCGCAGGTCCCACATTCTTCAAGAACCTTAAGAAGAATGCCAAGTCCTACATCCTTCTCGGAGCGATCATCATCGCAGCCGGAAGCCTCGTAACTGCACTTGTCATCCTTCTCGTTCCTAATATGACTTCCGCCATGGCCGTAGGCCTTATGTCCGGTTCCCTTACTTCGACACCTGCTTTCGCCGCAGCACAGGGAGCTCTCGATGGAAGCCCTGTTTATGGTGAGATCGCAGTCGGACATGCTGTTGCATATCCCTTCGGAGTTATCGGTGTCGTACTCTTCGTTCAGATCGTTCCCAAGCTTTTAAAGGTCAACATGGACGAGGAGAGATCCAAGCTCGTACAGGTCGCTGAATTTGATAAGGCTACTACAGTCGTACATAAGCTCTTCGAGATGGACAGACTCGGTGTCGGCGCATTCGCTCTTACACTTATGGTCGGTCTTCTCATCGGAAGCATCAACATTCCCCTTCCCGGAGGTTCTTCCTTCAGCCTTGGTGCTACAGGCGGACCTCTGATCATGGCTCTGATCTTCGGTCACTTCGGCCATATCGGAAGACTCAGCCTTAAGGTCAAGGAATCCCTTCTGTCGATCTTCCAGGAGTTCGGTCTCGTCCTCTTCCTTATCGGTGCCGGTATCGAAGGTGGTGCTGAGTTCGTAGATACACTTAAGGTTTACGGAGGCCTGATCTTCCTGTGGGGTGCCCTCATCACGATCATCCCTCTCCTCATTGGTTTCGTTATCGCCAAGTACTGCCTCAAGCTGAGCCTTCTCAACAACCTTGGCTCTATCACCGGCGGTATGACAAGTACACCTGCACTCGGAGCTCTCATCCAGTCAACAGGTACATCAAATGTTGCTTCCGCTTA
>CACXGG010000131.1 GCA_902767145.1 Oscillospiraceae bacterium
AATACTTCTTACCGCCTATGGTCTGCCATCCTCTGTAAGCGGCACCGGTAGTGGGATTCAGGTAAAACCAATTGCCGTTATACTGACACCAGCCGGTCTGCATAATGCCATCATAATCAAAGATATAAAACTGATCATCTTCAATGAAAGATCCGGTAGTTGCATAACCGGAGTAATCGAAATGATAGGTTTTACCGCCAATCTCTCTCCAGTCGTTATAAACATAGGAACCGTTTTCCTTATAACGCAATCTTCCGTCTTCAGTCTGCTCCCATTCACCTGAAGCAGATACCTCTGATGCATCTTCAAAAACGATCTCAGGTTCATCGATTATCTCCTCTTCGATAAACTCCTGACCTTCCTCGGTGAAAAAGTCATCATCTGTTGTGATAGCTTCCGGTTCATCTGTCTGGTCATCAGTTACTTCATTATCTGTAGACAGATCATCAGTCTCTTCCACAACAGCAGGCTGATCCTCAGGCAGATCACCGTCAGCAAAAGTCAGACAACCGACTGAAAGGACTGTTGCTGCAGAAACAGACAAACAGACCAGATGCTTTAGATCTATTCTCTTTTTCATAGATCGTCCCCCTCTAAAATAGATTTCTGTATATATCCAGATACTATGGATTATACTTCTTTAATAAAAAAGAGATTATTATAAATTAAATAATTAATTATTTATTTACAAAATTTTGGACGATGTGACATCACCACAACAAAAAAAGGAGCTGCAATGCAACTCCTTTTCTGTTTCAAATTGACCTGCAAGATCAAAGCTTCTCCTTGATCCTTGCTGCTTTTCCCTGACGGCCGCGAAGGTAATAGAGCTTTGCTCTTCTGACACGACCCTTACGTACGATCTCGATCTTCTCGATCTTGGGAGAATGTACGGGGAGAATACGCTCGACACCTACGCCGTAAGAAATACGACGGATGGTCATTGTCTCGGAAAGTCCGCCGCCCTTACGAGCGATAACATATCCTTCGAAAACCTGGATACGCTCACGGTTACCCTCCTTGATCTTAAGGTGAGCTTTAACGTAGTCACCGACTTCGACCTCGGAATAGTCATTTCTGAGATTTTCACTCTCAATAACTTTAACCAAATCCATTGAAGTTCCTCCTTATCTGTCAGATGTTCGTGCCCCGCGTCGGACAGAGGACCATCCCATTTAGCTGAAATAGTATATTATAATGACTTTTTGAATGCAAGCATTTTTTCCCAATCTTCAGGAGAAATGCTGAGTTTTTGGAGCATATCGGGTCTTTTTGTCCAGGTTTCCACCAGTGAAGCGATCCTGTAGTACTCTTCGATATTGGCCATATGACCTGATTTAAGGACTTCCGGAACCTCCATATCATGCCATACAGGAGGCTTGGTATACTGGGGAGCCTCAAGTGTTCCCGCCATATGGGACTCATTCGTATAGGCATCTTCTGAAGGCAGGACACCCGGGATCATCCTGGATACTGAATCGACTATCGTAACAGCAGCGATCTCCCCGCCTGTCAGGACATAGTCTCCGATGGATATCTCCTCATCCACGATCTCTCTTAAGACCCTGTCGTCAACACCTTCGTAGTGTCCGCACAGGATACAGATATGATCCTTCTTGGAAAGTTCCACTACCTTCTTCTGGTCAAGGACACTTCCCTTGGGACTGACATAGATGGTATAGGGCTTTCCTACGCTCTCCCAGGACCTGAAGACAGGCTCGCACTGGATAAGAAGTCCGGTCATGCCGCCATATAAGGTATCGTCGATCTTTCCGTAGTCATTATCGGCGAAGTCCCTGATATTGACTGTATCGAGCTCGATAAGGCCCTGCTTTATGGCACGGCCCGTGATACTTTCGGAAAGGAAATTCCTTACCTGATCAGGAAATAATGTAAGGACGGAAAATCTCATATCACTTTTTCTTTGTCTCGTAGATCTCGTAAAGGCCTTCCGGGAGCTTCACCTTCATGGTCTTCCCTTCGATATCCACGTCATAGCAAACATCCTTAAGGAATGGTATCTGAAGATCCTTCTTTCCCTTGCGCTTAACACTTACAATGAAGTTGGCGCCTGTCTCATAGACTTCGTTTACTATGCCCAGCTCTCCCCTTTCATCATCGATGACAATAAGTCCGATCATATCGGCTATATAGAACTCATCCTTACCGATGGGGGAAGCGTCGCTTCTGTCGATGGATATAAAGCTGCCCTTTAATATCTCCGCCTTATCCCTGTCAGCAACACCTTCAAAGGTCATAAGGACATTTCCTCTGTCAAACCTGACTTCCTTAATGTTCCTCTCTTCCCTTATATTGCCGTCATAGTCTGTAAGTGCGACTTTTTTCAGCTTTTTAAAATGGCGCACATTATCGGTGATCGGGAAGACTTTAACTTCTCCCCGAACGCCGTGTGCGCCGGTTATCTTACCGATTATAAATCTGTCAGTCATCAGCCAACGATATCAACAACGACACGCTTGCCGGACTTGACATACTTAGCTTTCATGATGGAGCGGATGGCCTGTGCTCTCTTGCCATTCTTTCCAATGATCTTACCCATATCTTCGGGTGCGACTGAAAGCTCAAAGATCACTGTATTTCCTCTCTCAGTCTTCTTAACGTTGACTTCGTCGGGGTTGTTGACCAGTGACTTTGCCATATAAGTCAAAAGTTCCATAAGATAATTAAACCTCTTAGATCAGATGATGCCCTGCTTCTTAAGAAGAGCGCGGACTGTATCTGTAGGCTGAGCACCGTTGCCGATCCACTTCTTTGCAGCTTCTGCATCGATCTTTACTTCTGCGGGATCTGTAAGGGGATTGTATGTACCGATCTCCTCGATGAACCTACCATCTCTGGGATAACGGGAATCAGCTACAACAACTCTGTAGAAAGGTGCCTTTTTCTTACCCATTCTTCTTAAACGAATCTTTACTGCCATTTCTTTTTCCTCCAAAAAATAATTTTGTTTTTTGTAATATATCTGCCCGCCCTCTGGCGTAACATGCTCTATTAGAAGAATCTGCCCTTACGGCCGAATCCTCCGCCCATTCCGGGGAACTTTCCTCCCGGGAAGCCGCCCATACCCCTGGGCATCTTGAATCCGCCCTTGCTGAACTGCTTCATCATCTTTGCTGTCTGCTCATACTGCCTGATGAGCTGGTTTACATCCTGTACCGTTGTACCGGATCCTGCTGCGATCCTCTTTCTCCTGCTGGCATTGAGGATACCCGGATTCTTTCTCTCTTTCTTTGTCATGGATCTGATGATGGCCATATTCTTCTCGATAACGGCATCAGATCCGTCAAGCTGATCGTCATTGACCTTGCCCGATACACCGGGGATCATCTTGATGATGTCCTTCATCGAGCCCATATTCTTCATCTGTTCAAACTGTGAAAGAAGGTCATCGAGAGTAAACTGATTGTTCATCATCCTCTCCATGGACTTCCTTGCGGCTTCCTCATCGATATTCTGCTGAGCCTTCTCGAGGAGGCTCATGACATCACCCATACCGAGGATCCTGTCTGCCATCCTGTTGGGATAGAATGCCTCGATGGCATCTGTCTTCTCACCTACGCAGATATATTTTATAGGCTTGCCTGTCATCTTACGGATGGAAAGCGCTGCACCGCCTCGGGCATCACCATCCATCTTAGTCATTAT
>CACXGG010000132.1 GCA_902767145.1 Oscillospiraceae bacterium
TATTCAGCTTACGATCATGTATTTGGTTTGCGGATTGTTTGACCGCCTGTTCATAGACTGGTACTGGGTCGGGCACACGAAGGCGTTGATCATTCCCGGGACTGAAGATCTGATGCCATATATAGATAAGAAAACATGGATCCAAAAGTGGGTCGCAACCTGCATCGGATACCCTGTACTTGCAGCGATACTGGCTGGATTGATGCAGCTTTTAGGATAACGGATATGCAGGATAAGATCACAGTACTTGTAGATAATAAGCCTTCTGGTGATATAAAGGGCGAATGGGGCCTTTCCATCCTTGTTGAACATGAGGGAAAAAAGATACTTCTGGATACCGGAGGATCAGGTCTTTTTGCCGTCAATCTGAAAAAGCTGGGATACGATCCCGCTGATATAGATTACGGAGTCCTGAGCCATGCGCACTGTGATCACGCAAATGGCATGCCGCGTTTTTTTGAGGAGAACAGTAAGGCGAAGTTCTATCTCCGGGAGAGTGCTGCTGAGAACTGTTACGGAAAGATCTTTTTCTGCATGATCTATTTCGGTATCAAAAGGCATGTCCTGGAAAGATACAGCGACAGGATAGAATTTGTTTCCGGAGACTACAGACTCTGCGAAGGTGCATATCTCATTCCCCATAAGACACCGGGTCTTGCTGAGATAGGCAGGCGTGGGAAGATGTACATAAGGACTGACAGGGGATGGAAGCCCGATGATCTTTCACATGAACAGAGCCTGGTCATTGAAACAGATAAAGGGCTTCTCATCCTGAACAGCTGTTCCCACGGAGGAGCTGTGAACATAATTAACGAAGTAGCTGAAACTTTTCCCGGTAAAAAGATCTACGGTCTTATCGGAGGTCTTCATCTGTTCAATAAGAGCAGTGAGGAGATCCGTGAAGTGGGCAGGAAGATAAAGGAGAGCGGGATATCCTATGTTCTCACAGGGCACTGCACCAAAGACCGTGCATACGGGATCCTAAAAGAGGAACTTGGAGACAGCCTTCAGCAGCTCCGCTCCGGCCTTCAGATAGAGTTCTGATCTTGGTATGTGCCGGAAAGATTCCCGAAATCAGGAATCATCTGCTCGGTCGGGAACTAGTTTTTTGAACAGATATACTCAATGAGCATATCGTGGACATACTGGTAGTGGTGGCTGTTATAGATCTTCACTTCGTATGTTTCCACACCGTATGCGTCAAGGCGCTCTGCGAGATGTTCCACACCCTGTGTTGTCGCATCGTTGGTGCCGTAGTAGTCGGCGTAATCCTCGTCCTCCTGATCGCCGGCAGTTATAAGGAGCTCCCTGTCGTAGGTTTCGTTCCTTTCAAAATACCCGTATTCGCTCTGGTATTCGTCGTAGTCGCTGACATCCGTAAAATAAGGTGTCCAGAAGGTGGGACTTGCGATGATATATCTCTTAAAGGGTTTGTTGTCGTAAAGGTCGTAATTGAATGCCGCATAGTGGGTAAAGACTCCGCCCTGGGAATGTCCAAACAGTGTGGATGAGTCTGTATCTATCTCATATCTTTCGCTCAAGTAGGGCATCAGGTTATCTGTTATAAAGTCCAGAAATTCCTTTTTATGGTCGCAGAGTATATTTCCGCGGACCTCGTTATCCCAGCTGTCGGTATCGTAATCGAATCCGATGGTGATGAGAAGCTGGGGGTCTGCATCTCCTTCTTCCATGGCAGCGTAAAGGTCGGTTACGTCGCTGAACCTCCAGACAGCATCAGTCAGTACAAGTGCGTGATATGCCTTTTCTTCATCATATTCCGGCGGTACTGTAACATGTACCACAAAATCGATATCAAGCTCCTCGTCGTAAAGGTGATATTCGTGTATGGAGTCCTGGATCTGTGAGACGGCTTCATCATCCATCTGCCAGTAGAAACTGTCTTCGTCTGTGGAAGTCTGACCGGAATAATACCAATCCATATATTCATCGATCTCGCCTTCTTCTGCAGGTTCCACGGTACCTTCTATAACTGCATCGTATAACCTGATGATGGCTTCGTACTCTTCGTCGGCGGGAACCTGCTGATAACCTGCTGCGATATCTTCGTCGATCAGAGACCTTAGCTGTGCCTTAAAGTCTTCGTAGTCTTCGTAAACGATATCTTCCATGGAGAAACCATTTGTACCGTTATCCATATGCATATATGTTACTGTCCCGCTGCCACCGTCGTAGTCTTCGGAAGGAAGCGCGTTAAAGACCGGATCTCCGTTTACTATCGCTCCAAGTCCGGGCTGGAAAACGATCTTTGTCTGATACTGCGTAAACTTATCTGAAGCGGGTTCCATATATGCTTCCCAGGGGTGGCTGAGGAGCATAAATCCTGTCTCTTCTGCTTCAGAGAACTCACGGTCTGTCATGTGGTTAACAAGACTGGTTTTTTCTGTTATTTCTTCTTTTTCGGGTGTGTTTACACATGCTGATGATGTGATCATCAATACCAGCGGCATTGCTGATGAGATACACTTTTTTATAAGATCTGTTCTTTTCATTTTTTGAGAAAACCTCCCTTATGATCTTTACCATGATGCTATCAGATCAAGATGGAGTACAAAGGGAGATAATATGGATCTTATGTGGAGGGAAGGATGATCTCCGCAGTGACGCCTTGATCTGTGTTGCAGAGCCTGCAGCTGCCGCCCTGTTTTGTGATGATGAGCTTTGCTATATAAAGCCCCAGACCGCTTCCTCCGTCCCTGGATGTCCTTGATCGATCGGCTCTGTAGAAGGGTTCGAAAAGATGATCGATATCCTTTTCGTCTATATGGGCATTACTGTTTTCGATGAGGGTTATGATGTTCCCGTTTTCCTTGTGGGATGATATGTCGATGGATGCCCCTTCCGCTGAATAAAATACCGCGTTACTTATGAAGGAACTGACGGCCATTCCTGTGAGGTCTTTGCTGCCCTTGAAGGACAGGTCATCACCGATATCTTTTTCCACGGATATATCCCTGATCAGGAAGAGCTCGTCTGCTTCAGAGATCTTTTCGTTCAGGATCTTTCCCATATCGGTCTCTGACATGACCACATCTCCTGAAGACTGCATCCTCGAAGCGGTGAGGATCTCGTTTATAAGGCTCTCCATGCGCTTTACGGTCCTGAGCGATCTGGACAGATATTCATCATGGTCTTCGTACGGGCCGACGCCTTCTATCATGCCACGGATATGGCCTTCAAGGATCGTAACGGGAGTCTTCAGTTCGTGGGAGGCAGCGGAAAAGAACATCTCCTTCTGGCTCTCGAGTTCCTTTACCCTGACGATCTCTGCTTCAAGCTCTCTGATCTTCTGGCCCAGAGCAGCTGACATGGTGTTCAGGTCGCGGGCAAGATCTCCGATCTCGTCGCCTCTCCTGTCGTTACATCTTGCCGTAAAATCCATATTCGCCATCTTTGCTGATGCTTCGCTGAGCTTTCTAACGGGACGGGCGAAGAGCAGGGTGTAAATGAGGGAACTTATAAGGGACAGAGAGACGACTACAGCTATCATCTTCGGATAACTCCTGCCCACTGCCCGGGGGATGAGATTTGTCTTTACTCCATAGTCGAAATACTGGACAAGATAATCTGTGGGATCATCATTAAAGTAAACACCGAAAGTTCCCATATCTGATTCAGCATCATAAGACTTCTCGATAGCATCCTTATAGTCTTCGACTGTCTTGATGGTGAGATCTCCCATGTCATCCAGAGGAGTATTGACCCTGCCGTTCAGGAACTGCGACTGGTCAAAGAAAGCCAGTTCCATGCCGGTCCGCCTGATGTAGTCGTCGATCAGGTCTATGCCCTCTTCCTTTGATACGTCTCTGAGCTCATAGATAAGATCATCCAGTTCGTCCTTTGGTGAATAGAACATCTCCGGTGTCTGTGAATAGAGGACAAAACAGATGAGCAGGCCCGACAGGACCTGGACGGTAAACGATATAAGGAAGACCTTTACCGACAATCTGTTAAATATCTTTCTTTGCAAATCTGTATCCCTTGCCCCTTACGGTCTCAATGTAATCTCCGCCCATCTTGTGGCGCAGGTTCTTGATATGACTGTCTACGATCCTTTCATCTACCAGCGAGTTGTAGTCCCACAGAAGATCCAGGAGCATCTCTCTTGAAAATATCCTTCCGGGCTTTTGGGAAAGTGTAAGAAGGATGTCGAATTCCCGCGCGGTCAGTTCTATATCTCTGCCGGCAACCTTTACTTCCATGGTGTCTTTGTTGATGACAACGTCACCGCAGGAGATCACGTTTCCCGCATTATCATCTGTCCTGTTATTTCTCCGGAGCAGAGCGTTGATCTTTCTCACCAGGACGGGCATTGAAAAAGGTTTGGTGACATAATCGTCTGCCATGAGGTCATACCCCCTGATCTGGGATCTGTCATCGCTTAAAGCGGACAGGAAGACAACCGGTGTATCGGAACGCTCCTTGATGACTTCGCAGACCCCGAACCCGTCGATCTTGGGGATCATGATATCCAGCAGGACAAGATCATATTTAACGGCTTCAAACATAGACAGTGCCTGAACACCGTCTTCTGCGGGATCGATATGAAATCCCTCCCGGGACAGATAATTGATCATCAGATCTCTTATCTCAGGTTCATCTTCCACTATAAGGATCTTTTTCATGAGGTAATTATAATCCATATTTGTGGATTTATTGTGGAGATGATAACAAAACGCATGGAATAGTTAACCGGAAGTAAATAAGATTTCCCCGTAGTGAACAATTGATTAACAAACGGGATATTGATAGAAATAGACGGGAGAAAATATTAAAATACATAATGTAACTCTGCGGTATATAGTTGAAAATGTGAGAGGGGAAAGGAGCTGCCGTGGAATTTCAGGGTTTTGTCGATTCGTTTTTTTCGCCAGTCCGTGTAGTTTCCGTTGAAAAAAAGGAAGATGTGGAAAAGCTGGTCAGCGATATCGCGCTGTAAGAGAAAAAGTGTTATGGAGAATGAGTATTGGCAGATAAGCGCAAAAAAGGAATAAGCATAAAGATCGTAGCTGCATTGTATTCGGTCATCGCTATCATCGTACTTACGGTAGTGGTGGTGTTTATCGGTTACCATCTTTTCGAGAAGAACGTACGGGCGAACTACGAAAAGTATACTGTCACCGTACTTGAGAACGCATATATCATCGCGTCGGACTATTCCTTCGGGGATATGATCGCTGACAGGGAGGCCCATCTTGGATATGAGGATATGAGAGAGCGCCTGAATAAGATCAAGGAAGCTTCCGATATCGACTATCTCTATGCAGTCTATTTTGATGATATCGATGATATCCACAGTCTGACATATGCCATAAATACCAAGACGACAGAGGAGCTGGAGGCAGGCGGAAAATATACCTACCTGGGAACTCCCTGTGAAGAGGGAAGCTTCGAGGATGAGACTTTAAAGATCCTTCAGAAGGCCGTTAAGGATGGTCAGAAGGAGAGCGGGGTCCTGGAAGGATACTCTGATGAATACGGACACATGCTCAACGGATATAAGGTCTTATTCGACAACGACGGAGAGCCTGTGGGACTTCTCTGTGTCGAGATCGATGTTACAAACATTCAGGGTGACCTTGATCATTACCTCCGCATCA
>CACXGG010000133.1 GCA_902767145.1 Oscillospiraceae bacterium
TAGAAGATATAATCTCTCATCCATGCGCCGAGAGTGATATGCCATCTTCTCCAGAAATCTTCTATGGATGTGGAAAAATACGGCTGTTTAAAGTTAAGGGCAAGTTCTATTCCCAGGATCTGGGAGAAACCTCTGGCAATATCCATTCCTCCGGAGAAATCTGCGTAGACCTGAAGGCCGTAAAGGACTGCTCCCAGGAAAGACAGGATCCCGGTATAGTTCTGATAGTTGTCAAATATAATGTTGGTGGGGATCGCCACCCGGTCAGCGATAACACACTTTTTAAACCAGCCCCACAGTATGAGCTGGATACCGAAAGTTACCCTCTTGTAGTCAAAAGAATGTCCCTCGTAAAGCTGGTGGGCCAGGTGGTCATAACGGGCGATAGGTCCCTGTACGATCTGGGGAAAGAAGGACATAAAGAGCATGAACTTCAGAGGATTTTTGTCCGCCTTTATCTTGCCCCTCTGTATATCGATGAGATAGCTCATGGCCTGAAGCGTATAAAAAGAGATGCCAAGGGGCAGGAGCACATCAGTCTTAAGCTCAACAATATCGCCTTTGGCTATAGTATTTACTGTCTCGGCAAGGAAGTTAAAATACTTGAGATAGATCAGTACTGCAAGGACAGCTAAAGTACCTGTCAGCATGATGATCTTCTTATATGTCTTGGCCCTCTTTTTCTCTTTCTTTTTCAGGTCGCCCTTGAGCTCCTTTTTCTTTATGAGCTTTTCGGTACTTGAATCCACCATATCCATAAAAAGGCCGCACACATATGTGAAGATGGTGGTGGCAACAAGTATCAGGAGAAGATATCCGCTGCTCAGGTAGAAGAATACATAGCTTGCAACAAGGAGCGAGAACCATCTGTACTTCTTCGGAAATGTGAAGTAAAGGGTAGTTACCGCCAGCATAAAAATAATAAATCTCAGGGAAACAAATGCCATTTATGACCCTCCCCCCGGGACCGTTACAGTCCGGGACTGGTAATGGACCTCTTCCCCGTCAACCTCAAAATAACCGGAAAGATAAAGCTCATTTCCTCCATCCGTATCGTCATAACTTATGAGATATTCATTATCCCAGCCCTCAACCGTATAAGTTACCAATTCGTCATCTTCATCTTCAAAACTGATCTCAAACCCGGTGAACCAGGGAGCCTCATCCCAGGATACAAGATATCCATCACCCGTCCTGACTATGGTAGGATCGGGACATGTAACCCCATTTTCGAAGAAGATACCTCTGGAATCATATGAACCATATTCAATATCTTCGTCTTCCAGTATCGCAGCTGTGCCAACGGTATAGAAATACGGCACTCCCGGAAGGAAAGACTCGTCTGTGTATTCCGTAACAAATCCGTCCTCGGAAACGGCACTGATCATATCCAGCTCGTTCCAGGGCTCGTCAGGTCTCCGTCTGTAGATAACATACTGTTCCGCATCCTGGACCGGCTGCCAGGTAATAACTGCATCCTCATTTTCATCATAAGAAACATCACGGACTATAGGCGCTTCTCCCTGATAATTAATGATAATGCCATTGTAGGAGAAGTTACCGTACATCATCTCCCCGTTTTCGTCAAAACTAAAGGGAACAACAGTATAGCAATACCTGTATCCTGCCTGGAACAGCGAGGTGTCTTCATAAGAAAAAGTATCAGCAGGAACTGTCGCAACTCTTTCCCAGGGACCCCATGTTGCTTCATCACTCTCCGGCCCGCAGCTGCATCTGTAGATAGCATAACCCTGGGCAATATGAGTGAACTTCCATGAAACGATAATATGGTTTCCATACTGTACCGGTTCATAAAGGTAGGTCCAGGCGATCTCATAGTTTCTCTTTTTGTTTTTGTACTCAAAATCAAGGCACGCGCCTGCTACCGCCTCATAATAAAGCTGAGACGCCTCGTTCCAGGATTCATATGCAGGATCATCCTTTTTATTGGAAAAACCGTATTCTTCCACGAGATAAGCACCAAGATAATGGGTAAACTTGATCGATCCGTGAATATTACAATGCTTCCTGTTATACCAGTCACGCCGGAGCTCCAATCCCATCTCATCCACGTAGGAATTAAGATTGATCGAATCGAACCCTTTTGATTTAACATACTCAGACATTGCATTCATCTGCTCAACAGAAGTGGTAGATATGGCCTGTGGCATTGAAACAAACAAAAGATCCACATCTTCCTCACTGCAATGGTCCATAAGACCATCTAAAGCTTTAGTCTGGTACTCCTCCATTTTCCCGATGTAATTCGTCTGGGTATAATAGCCCGTTATGCTGGTGACGTTATAATTGTAGTCCCAATAATTTGATGCACTCTTAAAACCATTAGGCTCAAACACATAATCCTGTTCCCCCAGAGCACTCCAGTTTGAGTGAAATCTTATCAGTGGGAAATAGAATTCCAAACGCTCCTCAAAGCTAAGTCCCATATCTTCGGAAATATCATTGACCAGGGACATCTTTTCCTCATCCCAATTCATGTAGTCCAAGGCAAGATGGGTATTCCAGGGCACATCATACTCTGCTTTATAAGTATTGAGCGAGACTATGTAAAGAGCATCGGGCTGGGTCTTTCTGCACTCATCGATTATTTCTTCTATGGTCTTATATGAAAGCTGGGGGAAGGACATGGCATATACTGTTATCCCGTATTCTTCCCAGGCAGTCATGCTGTTCCAATAGGAATAGACGTTACTTGCCCCTATGAAGACAGCATCAAGCGACCCTTCCGGCTCCTCATAAAAGCCCTCCCAGATCTGACGTGTTCTGTAGTCAAGATTTGAGAATACGGGATCAAGAGGAAGGATGATGACAGGCAGCAACACCAGAAAGACCACCGCTTTTATAAACTGCTTGAACTTCATGGATATCACTTAGCTCCGTCTTTTGTAATGACCTTCTTTATGGTGGCCAGCATGATCTTGATATCAAGCCCCATATTCCAGTTGTGGATATACTGCTTGTCCAGCTCGACCACTTTCTCAAAGTCAGTGATCTTCGATCTTCCGCTTATCTGCCACAGTCCCGTGATGCCGGGCTTGATGGCAAGTCTGGCTCTGTGATGGAGCCTGTACTTTTCATACTCATCCACCGTGGGAGGTCTTGTTCCCACCAGGGACATATCTCCCTTAAGGACATTAAAGAACTGGGGGAATTCGTCGATGCTCCTCTCCCTGATAAAGGCTCCTATGCCCTTTTTCACGGTTCCGTCGGGAAGGACCTTGTTGCCGATGATCCTGGGATCGTTCTCCACCTTGAACATCATGCCGTCCTCCACCATGTTCATCTTCCTGAGTTCTTCCTTCTTCTCCTCCGCGTCAGGATACATGCTCCTGAACTTATAGAGCTTGAACTTTCTGCCGTTCCTGCCCACTCTCTCCTGGGAGAAGAATATGGGGCCCGGGGAACTGAAATAGATGATGGGGCCTATGAAGATGGTGAGAAGGATAGTAAGGGCTATGCCCACCAGAGAACCAAGGATATCCACGACTCTCTTTATGATCATCTGGGGAAGGGTGGCGGTATTGATGGTGGTGGTAAGTACAACAAATCCTCCCACTTTCTCGATGGATCTCTTCCTCCCGTCCTTATCGTCAATATTCTGATAATCGATGACACTGTGCACCGGTATTCCCATCTGGGTAAAGACATCGGAGTAGCCGCTGTCCCTCTTGTCCTCCGGAAGCGCCAGGAAGACTTCGTCGATGGGGTGCTTGCAGAGATAATCAGAGATATCCGATCCGCAGGCCAGGACTTCGATCCCGTCGTATCTGGTGCCCAGATCATCCTTGAGGGTTCCGTCTGTAAGACCGATGCCCACAAAGGTAAATGTTCCGTTATTATTCTTTTCCAGTTTCTTCAGGACATCTGCGATAAGGTCTCTGGAAGAAACCACCATCATCATCCTTCTTCCGCTCTTCTTGCCTGAGAGCACGCGCTTATAAGCGATACGGGTGAAGTAGGATACCAAGGTATAGATGACAAAGAAAAGACCTGTGAATACACGGGAATAGACCGCAGATCTCTTGGTGAGGAAGAGGCCTAATGCCATGGATACCAGGATTATGAATACGTGTTTTAATGTTGCTGCAAACTCGAGATAATAGCCCCTCTTGGTGACATTCTTAAAGGTGCTGAAAGCCGCTGCAACACCCAGGTCCATGAGTGTCAGGAACAGGGAGAGGTTGAGATATGCTGAGTTTGAATATGCTATGGAATGGTCGAGATATATGAAATATCCGACTATGTAGGCAAAGTGAAGGCACAGGATATCAAGCAAAATGAAATCCCAATGTTTCATCCAACCCTGAAGAACCCTTGTATACATATGCCCCCCTGTTACTTTACCCTAGCGCGTAATGCGTCATATTATAATAACAGGTGAAGATCAACTTTTCCACTTTTTGGCAAGAGCACCTATCCTGCGGGGTACGAATGTTATCCCCCGGCCGATCTTATAGGAGAGCTTTCTGCAGGCAAGATACATGGATCTTATGGTCTTTCCAATGGCCTCATTTACATAGGAAGGGA
>CACXGG010000134.1 GCA_902767145.1 Oscillospiraceae bacterium
AATGGTGCTACACCGAAGATGAGTACTGGACTGACCCTAATCATCCCTATGGTGATTCACAGTATGAATATACTTCCAAATACTACAAGGAAGATACTAATGGCGATGGTATCTTCGATACCGGTTATATCTCTAATGATAAGTATTTTTACCTGGATGATGTCCAGTACGCCAGATTTGATATAGATATAAATGTTGTTACAACCAAGATAAATAAAGACAGATGGGATGAGGCAACCCAGAGCTGGGTCCCGATGCCTGAAGAGACATTGGAATATAATGTCGATCTTGAAAATGGTGTCTACCAGCAGAAGGTCGGTGACACATATGTCACTCTTGACGATCCCTCTACAATCATGAGAACAGAACCCAATGTCATCTTCGATCTTGAAAGGGATGCTGTCGTGGATGCTTATAATAAGTGTCCCAACCATTCAGGACTTGACTTCACGATCCATGCCAATTCTGCAATGGTCCAGTTTGAAGCAAATAAGGAGCTCCTTCATGCAGACCTGCAGGACGGTGAATTCACTTTTGAACTCGTTGCCTGTGACAGTAACTATGAACCTTTATTAGACGGTTCAGGTAATGAGATCATCGAATATACGACTAATAATGCCGAAGGAAAAGTTGTATTTAAGACGAAGCATTACGAATCACCCGGTACATATTATTACATCATAAGAGAAAAGGATGAGAGCGGCACAAGAACAGATATCAAGTTCTCTGATGCAGTATACAAGATCATGGTTGAAATTGTTGAGGTGGAAGGATCCGGTGGAATGCTGACCGCCAATGTCGTTGAAGCGTCGAATAACTATGATTTCAGGTTTATCAATGAATTCAAGGTCTATGAGCTGCCTGAGACGGGAGGTGCAGGCACATTGCCGTTCTACCTGACAGGACTCATACTCATTGCGGCACCGCTGATGGTGCGATCCAGAGTGTTTATTATTTTTACAGATAATAAAAAATACAAAAAAGGAAGGAAGAAAAAACTATGAGAAAGACAATGAAAAAGATCGTCTCGATGCTTGTTTCGTTTGTCATGGTAGTTGGTCTTTTCGCGACTGCGATGGCTGCCCAGACACCCCTTGACATCACGATCACAAAGCCCGACGACGACAAGGCTACGCACAAGTATTCAGCGTACCAGATCTTCACAGGAGATATCTATGAAGATACTGCTACGGGAGAGAAGAGCCTCATAAACCTGCAATTTGGTGAAGGTGTTGATGCTGCTGCTCTCAGAACGGCATTAGGATTGGCTGCTACAGCTACAGCACAGGAATGTGCCGATGCTATACAGACCAATTATGCAACTGATGCAGAGGGTCTTGCTGACCTTCTCAGGGGAACAGAGCCTGATTACACAGATTCGATCCTTACTACTGCAACTGATGATGCGACCATCGCACCTGCAGTTACAACAGCTGTACTTGATGTTACGGGTCCCGGTTACTACTTTATCCTTGATGAACTTACCAATGCTTCTGATGCGGATAAGGGTGCCATCTCTAACTTCATGCTGAAGGTCGTAGAGGATACAGATGTAACTGTCGAATCCAAGGAAGATCTGCCCACCATCACCAAGGTTATCGATGAGAATGGAGGAGTTTCCGCAAATACTGCAAGTATCGGCGATGAGATTCCCTTCAAGATCACATCTACTGTTCCTGATATGACAGGATACAACAAGTATTACTTCATCGTTAACGATGTTCTCTGCCCCGGTCTCACATATGATGCTACTTCTGCAGATCTTACAGTCTCTGTAGGAGGTACAGCTCTGACTGCAGGTACAGGTTATACACTTACAGTATCACCTGATACTCCTACCGCAGGCGAGACCACTCTTAAGATCGTATTTAATAATTTTATTCAGTATACGAAGGGCGATGAGGTAGTGATCACATATAATGCTATCCTCAATGAGGCCTGCGACAGGACAGATGCAGGTAATGAGAATACAGTAGATCTTACTTATTCCAATGACCCTAACCATACCTATACCGGAACAAATGAGCCTGATAATGGTGAGCCTACAGGTGTTACACCTCCCAGCAATACCATCACTTATACAACAGACATCAAGCTCATCAAGCTCGATGAGAGTCATGCTGCTCTTACAGGTGCTGAGTTCGAGGTTGCATGCACAAGTGGCATGAGCAAGGTGCTCGTCACATACGGTGAGTATGAGGTGGATGCATCAGGTGCTTACTGGAAGCTCAATGACGGTACTTATACCACAACAGCTCCCACAGCCCTTACAGCTTCCAAGTATGATTCCGAGACTACAAAGTATTCGCTTACAGATAAGACAGAAGTACAGACAGATGCAACTTCCTCCAAGAAGGTAACAGCATTTGTTGATTCCAGCGGTTTCCTTGTGATCGAAGGACTTTGCGACGGTACTTATACCATTACCGAGACAAAGGCTCCTGCCGGATATACAGGCCTTTCTGCTCCTGTATCATTTACAGTTGAAAGTAACCCTGATCTTACAGGACCTAACTGGGCTGTAGGAACTTCAGGTAATACTGCTTCAGCTACATATAATACAACTGATAACCAGTTTGAGGTAACCATCGTGAATACCCAGGGTATCAACCTTCCTACAACAGGTGGTATCGGTACGGTTATCTTCTACGTAACCGGTGGAATCCTTCTTCTTGGCGGCGCAGTAATGCTCCTCAGGAAGAAAGAACAGCAGGACTGATCCTGCGGGACCGGTGAACTAGTTGAAAAAACGGAGATCGACAATACTGACCATACTGGTCATGACAGTCGGCGCCGGCCTGCTGCTATATCCTGTTGTGAGTAACAGGATCAACAGCATGAATGCCGCCCGCGTTATATCAGACTATAACGAGTTAGCGGAGAACCTGGCTCAGGAAGAGAAAGAAGAGATGATCCAGCGGGCCAGGGATTACAATACGGAACTTTACAACACTTCGGGTTCTTTTGAACATCCGGAGAAAGTGGACGGTTATCTGGATATCCTGGATATCACAGGCACAGGTATCATGGGCTACATAGAGATCGAAAAGATCGGTGTGAACCTGCCTATATACCATACCGTGGAAAAGGAGATACTCCAGATAGGAGCAGGCCATCTGCCGGGAAGCTCATTTCCTGTGGGTGGGGAGAATACCCATTGTGTGCTGTCAGGCCACAGGGGACTTCCAAGCTCCAAGCTGTTTACCGACCTTGATGAACTCGAGATCGGGGACAGGTTCGTTATAACCGTCCTGGACATGCGGCTCGTGTACGAGGTGGACCAGATAGAAGTGGTCCTGCCTACGGAGACCTCGCTGCTTCAGATCGTTGAAGGCGGGGACTACTGCACACTTGTTACATGTACGCCTTACGGCATCAATACGCACCGTTTGCTGGTGCGGGGTGTAAGAGTCGAAGATGACGGATCTTACATCGCTACAGATGCCCCCAATGAGGCACTTAAGATCGATACATTCTTTGTATCACTGGCGTTTGGTACACCGATGATCATCGCACTGATGGTCTGGGTGGTTACAGACATCAGAAAGAGAACGAAAAAAGGAAGCTAAAGATGAGGATCAGGAAATTCTTATTATGCATCATGGCTATCATCATTGCTATGCAATTGATGGGTGCCACGATCGACCCTGGAATGACCTGCAGCCTTACAGTCCATCTGGTATCTGCGGATAGCGATGAGGAGCTTAAGGGTGTAAGCGTCGGGTTGATCCCTGTATGTGACATGACCGAAGAAGGTCTTGTCTATAATGATGCGTTCGCTTCCTTCGGTCAGGATGTATTCCTGGCTTCTGAGAAGTCTTATACCGAAGATCTGGTTCAATATGCGGAGGATAACGCAATTACCGGAGATGTCCTTGTAACGGACAGTGAAGGCAAGGCTGTTTTCGAGGACCTTGCCCCCGGTATGTATCTTGTCATCGAGACGGATACCGGCGATCTGTCAGAGGTATTTTCGCCGTTCCTTACAATCCTTCCTTCCGAGGACGGCCCTGATGTGATCGCAGAACCAAAGACCACGGCTATGAGCAAGCAGAAGAAACAGGACGTAACTGTTACCGTAACGAAAGTCTGGAATGACGACGGCCAGAACAGACCTGAGAGTGTAAAGATCAACCTTAAGAACGAAGACGGTATCTATGACACAGTTACCCTTACAGCAGAAAGTGACTGGAAGTTTGAATGGGAATCCCTCCCCGGGGACAAGGAATGGTCTGTAGAAGAGGCCAGTGTCCCTGAGGGATATACCGTCACTTATAAGAGCGACGGAAACGACTTTACCGTCACTAACACATCAAAACTCGTGCAGACCGGTATCGAACAGAGACCGGTACCGGTACTGTTCGTTGCCGGCATCCTGCTCCTGGGAGCAGGCCTGATAGTCAAGGCAACTGAAAAGAAGAGATAACATGAAGACAAAGCGGCTTGGTAACATCCTTGTAGGGGCAGGCATGCTTTGTCTTTTGTTATGCTTTCTTTATCTTCTGTACCTTCAGTATGACAATAACAGAGCGCTGGAAAGATCTTTGGACACGGCAGTCCGGGTAAGGGAAGTCGCATGGGAAAGATATAACGATACTGACCTTTCCAGGGAACAGGAGCTTCTCGAAAACAGGACTCTTGAGACCGTGGAGATCGACGGGGTGGAGTATATAGGCTACATAACCATACCGTCCCAGGATCTCATCATGGCGGTCACTGCAGATCCCAACGATGAATGGCTCAAGTTCGCAGCCTGCAGATATTACGGATCTCCCTATACAAATGATATGGTCATATGCGGCCATAACTATGACAGCGGCTTTGGAAAGATCAAGGAGCTCGAGGAGGGGGATGAAGTCATCTTTACCGATATGAACGGAAATGTCACGGAATACACCGTGGCGATGACAGAAGTCCTGAACGGTACAGATGTCACAAAGATGATCGAGAGCGGATATGATCTCTCACTTTATACATGCACCTTCGGAGGAAGCAGCAGATTTACTGTAAGATGTACGCAAGTTGGTCTTTAAAAATGTAAAACATCGTGGTACGATACGGGTGAGCGCTTGCTTTATCTAAATGGGGGGAGCATTTACTATGGCTAACAAGACCGCGAATTTCAATCTCAGAATGGATCCGGAAGTAAAGAAGAATGCAGAAGAATTATTCGCATCCTTCGGTATGACCATGGCTGATGCCGTTAATATCTTTATCTACAAGTCCCTTCTGGTGGGAGGTTTGCCCTTTGACGTAAGATACCCCGAAGACGGTATGCCCGCAAAGAGAAAAGTGAAGAAGACCGTGGATACTCCTGAAGTAAAACAAACGCAGACAGCTCCCGTTCAGAAGACCGAGGCTCCCGAGGAAGTAAAACAAACTGAAGCAACTTCCAATGTGAGAAGGTCATCTGTCCAGGATCTCTTTAAGCACATGTAACAATTCCCATTACTTTAAAGAATTATAATAAGGTGTTATAATCGAAAGATATGATACCTCAGTATAATTTTGACAACTCATACGATAAGTTGAGCACAGATATCGACCGTAAAGTCCTCAATACCGGTCCGATGAACGAGAAGACAGGATTCGTCATCAGGACAGAGGAGGATAAGCGTGCTGATGCCAGGAGCGGAAGATACAGTTCCGTTGAGTTTACCGATGAGTCTGTCAGCTATGTTGAGCCTTTTGAGGATGAGGAGCTCCTTTCAGGAAAAGTGACTCCCACCGTAGCAGGTTATTACGATACCGGTTATGACGGAAGACCTAAGGTCTACGATCCTTCCAGCGACAATCTTGAAGCTCTTTCCCTTAACAGATCCAGGGATATAGATCCCATCAGGAAAGATATAGGGAAGATACCCAAGGAGGCATATGGCACTCCTGAGCTCTTCAAGGATCCCCTTTCTCTGGTAATAGGCTGCGTTATCGCTTCGCTTCTCATAATAGTCGAGATCATCGCTCTGATCGTGATCTTATAAAGTCGGCGGGGGATCTAGGACTTATGGCAAAGAAACTCGTTGCAGTGATCGATATCGGTTCCATAACCGCAAGACTTAAGATATTTGAGATCGGCTCCAAGGGTAAGCCCAGGGAGATCGAGGCTGTCAGGAAGATCATTTCCGTTGGAACAAAGAGCTATATTACCGGAGTCATCGCCTTTGACCAGGTTGATGAGATCTGCGAATGCCTTCAGAAGTTCAAGATCAAGTGTAAGGAATATAAGGTGGACGACATCTTCTGTATCGCCACCAGCGCCATCAGGGATGCCGGCAACAGGGATGTTGTCGTTGAGCAGATAAAGACAAGGACAGGCTTTAAGGTGGAAGTCCTGGATAACTCCATGGAGAGGTTTTACCAGAACATCGCCGTTAAGGAGGCTATGCCCGAGTTCTCCGAGATCACCAAGGACGGCACCATGATCCTGGATATCGGAGCCAGCTCACTTCAGGTAACCCTTTATGACAAGTCTGATTTCATCTTCAGCCAGAATATGGTACTGGGATCTCTTCGTATCTATGAGATGCTCTCAGATCTTCAGAGCAGGACTTCCCATTATGAGGATGTACTCCAGGAGTTTATCGCCCAGGATCTTGAGGATTACCACCTGGTAGAGCCCAAGGGCATTACTTATAAGAGCATCGTGGCTTTCGGCGGTGAGCTGGGCTATATAAAGATGCTGGCAGGTCTTGATCCCAACAGGAACTGCGAGATCACAAAGACTGAATTCATGAAGGTCTATGAGCTCCTTCTGAAGACCAGGCCTTCCGATCTTACCCTTAAGCTCAAGATACCTTCCTATATCGCACCGCTGCTCCTGCCTTCGGCTCTTATCATCAAGAACATGCTGGAGTATGTAGGACTTGAAAAGATAATCCTGCCTTTCGTATCCCTGTCAGACGGATATATCTACGACTACTGCGAGCAGAATGAGGGATTCAAGCTTTCCCAGAGCAGGGAGGATGATCTTATCAGATCTGCCAGGAACGTTGCCAAGAGGTACAGATCCAACAAGAAGCATATTGATTTCGTAGAGAAGGCTGCAGTAGAGATATGTGACGCCTCCGCAAGGCTCAACGGCCTTAACGAGAGGGAGAAGCTCCTCCTGAGGCTCTCTGCCATCCTTCATGAGTGCGGTAAGTTCGTTCATGCCACAGGCCATAACGAGGCTGCTTATAATCTCATAAGATACACGGACCTTATAGGTCTCGATTCCGAGGAGCTGGATATAGTCGCTCTCGTGGTAAGGCTCTATCC
>CACXGG010000135.1 GCA_902767145.1 Oscillospiraceae bacterium
GTACTTCACCCTTATAGAAGTCGGATCTTATCCTGGGGTGTACTATAAGTTCGCTCACGGGGAAACTGTTAAAGATATCAACGAGATCGTAGAATTCATCAGGATCGTAGAAACCGAGCCTGGTCTTGATGGAGATCTTCATGTCTTCTGATGAGGAGAAGGAGTAGATATCATCCAGGAACCTCTGAAGCAGCAGTGTCTCCGGAAGAAAACCTGAGCCTTTCCCTTTGGCACAGACTGTCCCTGAAGGGCATCCGAGATTGAGGTTTACTTCCATGTAACCCATTTCCCGAAGATCCTTTGCTGCAGCGATAAAGCAGTCTGACCTGTTGGTAAGGATCTGGGGGACCAGGTTTATCCCTTTGTTGTTTTCGGGATCGATGCCTTTTCTCTCCCTGGGAGTCATGGTGTATTTCTCGGAGGGGGAGATGAAGGGCGAAAAGAACTTGTCGATATTTCCGTAGATATCGTTATAGGCATTTCTGAATATATAGCCTGTAATGCCCTCCAGCGGAGCGAAATATATCTTCATGAGATCCTGATCCCTTCGTAAAGCTGATCATATTCTATCGCAATTCCAACCCGGATAGGCAAAAAGATCTTCCATTGACAATAAAAGATCGCCTGCATAATAAAATGACCACAGTCACTACCGTGATACCTCTTGATTTCTTATAGTCTAGATAATAAATACATCAGGGGGCATGGAAAATGCTGGATAAGCTTATTAAGTGGACAAAGGACAACCTTACGGCGATAGTACTGGTCGTTATATTTATTCCGGTCTTTATATGGACGCAGAATGATGCCAATGCGGTAAACCTCATTGGTACGACCTCTATGGAGTATCTGAATAATGAGTTCTACAGATGGTTCACCTGTATCTTTTACCACTATTCCTACGACCATATCATATTTAATTCCATAGCCCTGATCTGCATAGGGTCCCTGATAAACACTTATACAGGGAAGGTAAGGACTGCATTCGTCTTCTTTCTGGGAGGCGCTCTGGCAGAGGTTCCTTTCTCCATTATCGTCAATTACGGTGAAGCAAACTACGGTGGCGGATCCTCCGGTGGCATCTATGCCCTGATAGGAGTCTTTCTTGTATGCCGTTTAAGGTTCGGACAGGAAGAGAAGATCAGGTGGTACCGCCCGGACCTTATAGCAACGATCCTTTTCTTTATTTTTGCCAATGATAACGAGTGTTCTTTCCTGACTCATGTATTCGGGTTTACTGCAGGGATCATTATTGGTACTATCTTCATAGTAACGGGACTTATAAAGTCCGGTGAGGAATAAATATGAGAAAAGTACTGAACATTATTATCTTTATACTTGATCTGCTCCTTATCGCTTTATATGGAGTACTCAAGATCGATTACTATATCAACGTTAAAAAAGTCGGCATGGATGGATTATCCATCTACGACATCATATGGATACCCGTAAGTCTTCTTATAACTTTTTCCCCTATGCTGGTCCAGATGGGCCTTATCCTTTTCCTGAAGGTAAGAAAGCAGCTGGCCGCTTTTATCATCCCTTCCATGTTCCTTGTGGGCAACATGTTCTTCGAGTTCTTTTCGTGGATGGGGTCTGCCATGTGCCTTGATGACAGATGGACTGAGATGGCAGAGATCATGATGGCGAGCCTTCTGCTTTTCGGAGTGCCCCTGATCCTGGCGCTCATTGGCATGATAGCTGAGATAAGGGCAGGGAAAAAGAAATGACGAAAGTCGTGGACAGAGGTTTTCTGGAGAACTATAAATATGTTTTCGACCCCTCGGGGGAGTATGGCGGAAACCAGAAGCTCCCGGTCCTCGCACCGGCGCGTTATGCCCATATCGTAAAGACTTATCACTACGACCTTAAGGATGATAAAGTGAGGGAACGTCTTGACCTGTTCAGGACGGAAGGATGCGGATATGTTGCCCTTATAAATACTGTTTTTCTCAGGTTCTACGGGGAGGAGGAGAAGTTTAAAAAGCTCTTCGGATTTCCCATGTATACACCGGAGGGAAAGCTGAACTTCAATGACCTGAACGTGGATTTTTACTGTGCCACGGATAACCATAATAAGTGCCTGTGGTTCGACCTTATCTATGCTGATGAGGACAAGGGCTGCAAGGAGGGTTTCGGTACCACCCTGGACAGCAGGGAATGGCGCTTTGAGCTCTATATGAAAAGACATAATGTCTCTGTTGATGTGGTGGATCTTAAGGGCAGGCCCGCAGATATAGAAGAGTGCATGAAGAAAGGTCCTCTGATCGTTGCCGTAAGGCCTACCATTATCTACGACAAAAAAGGGAAGGTCGTATTTGAATCCACAAACGGCCATGCCATGACAGTTACCGGAATTACGCCTGACGGACTCATCAGGGTGTCCTCCTGGGGCGAAGAGCATTACGTAAAACCGGGATCCTATAAAGAACACGAAAACTACCAGCAGGTGATATACAGGAGATAATATGAAAACTTGCTTGAACTTCAGTTTCAGGAAGATCATATCGTCAGTCTTACTGGCTCCCATGGTGGTGTCACTCACATCATGCACAGGCTGCGGCGTCATGGAGGATCAGAAGGCTTAATCACTTGACAGGAGCGGTTGTAGCTCTTAAAATGAAACTACTTTCATTTTTAGGAGGGATACATATGGATGAGTTGATCACACCAAAGCCCACAGGTGAATATAAGGTTGGAACGACAGTCTTTTCGCTTACTGATGAAAACAGGAAAGAGAAGCTGGGACCTGATGCCGGAAACATACTTCGCAGGTTGGCAGTGAGGCTTTACTATCCCGTGCTCCCTGAAGATACAGAAGGCATGAAGAAAGCTGTCGTAATGTCAGCGGTGAAGCTCAATGCTCTTGCAAAGATCTATCATATGCCCATAAAGGATGCCCGGGATTCTGAAGGCGAGGTCTATCAGGACGTCCGTCCTGTTCCGGGAAGGAAGTTCCCTCTTGTGATATTCAGCCACGGTATGGGGGCATATCTGGAGTCTAATAACTTTATGCTCACGGAACTGTCGTCCCATGGTTATGTCATCGCTGCCATCGGGCACACCTATGAGGAAGCGGCCACGGATCTTTACGACGGGTCGTATGTTTTTTTCGAAAAGAGATGCCAGTCTGATATGTATTCCCCAAAGGTAAGGGGAAATCTTGCCGCCCTGAAGATCTTGACCAACAAAAAGGGATCATACGAGGAGCAGTACAGAAGGTTCAATGATTTCCAGAGCAGATACTGCAGTTTCCTGATGGATCGGGTGGAGGAGAGATCAAAAGACGTCAAGCTCGTACTGGAGGCCCTTAAGGAAAGGTTCAGTGACAGGATCGATCTCACCCCGGGTGTTGGTATCAGCGGACATTCCATCGGAGGCGCCACTGCTTATTACATGTGCATGCATGATGATGAGTTCAGCTGCGGCATCAATCTGGACGGAATGCTCCTGGGCCACTATGAGGGCATGAGGATGAAAAAGCCTTTCTATCAGATAAGCTGTGAGGACAGCAGAGGTACGGTATCCCGTGTGGCACTGGATCATGATGCCCCTGCATACTGGGAGCTGTTCAGCAATATGAAGCATATGGGTTTTTCGGATATGATCTTCTTTGTTCCCGTGAAGATGGTGGTGGGGAAGATGGATCCCATGAAGTATCATGAATATGTATGCCGGATCCATCTGAGCATGTTAGATAGATTTCTGAAGGGCTCAGAAGAGGAAGTATACGAGCCCGACGATGAGTATGTAAGAAAGCTGGTGTGATATGCCAAGGGTCAGTGAAGAATATCTTGCCGGAAAGAGAAAAGAGATAACAGATGCAGCTCACCGTGTGTGCCTCAGAAAGCCGGTAAGCATGGTGACCATGACTGACATAATAAACGAGACGGGAATGGCCCAGGGAAATATCTACAGGTACTATAAGGACCTGGATGAGATATTCAGCGCCATGATCCTGGATATGAGGGAGAGCTATTCCATCATCGAAGAGACGGACCGGATCTTTGAAGATGTGGATAAAGAACCTGTGGATGTGATCATGGGGAAGATCTTCGATTTGCTGGCCAGGAAGATGGAAGAGCAGCTCATGGATATCCAGAAGATCAATTTCGACCTTTCTGTTTTGGCCATAAACGATCCTGAGAGGACTGCCAGGATCATGGGCGGGATAAAGAGTGAAGGAAACCTGGAGCATCTGGTTAACCGCACTGCTGAACTAATGGGAAAGGCTGCTGCCACCGGGGATCTCCACCCCAGGCAGCCCATCGAGGACATTATCAGGTTCCTGTCATCCTCCTATAGCGGTATCCAGATGAACTGCATCATAAGTGCCTGCTATTCCTGGAGCCCCATGGCAGGCAATGAGCCAAAAAAGCTCTTCGGGACACTTAAGGAGACAATGCTGTACCTTTTGGGTGTCTAAGGGTAGATAACATCTTGACGGAAAATATGTAATATGTTACATTGTTGGAAATGTAATATGTTACATATTTTGTTCGTAAGGGGTGTTCTTATGGATTATGATGAGAAGATGAACATGAAGAACGTGGAGTTTGGCGATATGCCACCACAGGCTTTCCTGCTTGGATTACTGAGTGCCTTTGACAACCGTTATCAGGCTTCTGCGGATGCCTTTTTCAAAGAGATCACCTGGAAACAGTTCTTTGCCATTATCTGCATAAATCTCTGTAAAGAACCGCCCACCATCAATGAGTTATCAGATATTATGGGAAGCTCCCACCAGAATGTGAAACAGATCCTTCTTAAGCTTGAGAAGAAGGGGTTCGTATCTTTTTTCACGGATGGTAAGGATAAGAGGAAACTGAGGATCCTGGTTACGGATGAATGCAGGTCTTTTCTTGAGAAGAACGATAACAACGGAGAACAGAGCAGGCAGATCATAGGCCGGA
>CACXGG010000136.1 GCA_902767145.1 Oscillospiraceae bacterium
AGCTGTATCGAAGTGGTCATAACGAGGCGGTCTTGAAAACCGTTTGTCCGCAAGGGCACGTGGGTTCGAATCCCACCGGCTCCGCCACCCGAAACCCTTGAAACTACTGCGTTTCGAGGGTTTTTGCTTTGCCGAAAATGCGGTTAATATTTGAAAAAAGCTGACAGTGTGTCAGGATGAGTGTATTATACTGACATGATGTCAGTATAATTGCAAGGAGGCCCAAAATGAATAAGTTACCGAAGATCGCACTTGGATCGAGGGCATCGGCTGATCTTACAGGCTCTTCCTGAGTATCTCCCTGATCTCATCCTTTGTCAGGACCTTATATCCGCCGTCAAGGATGAAGGTGCCTTCCGTGATGCCGTCGATCATATCTTCTGTTGCACCGAGCTCAGAGATGTTGAGAGAAACTCCGATGGTCTTCATCCAGTCTTCCATAGCCTTAAGGCCTTCCTCTGCGATCTGCTCATCTGTCTTGCCCTCAGGACATACGTTCCAGACTTCTTCTGCAAAGCGCTTAAACTTCTTAAGGCCGTAAGGCATTATGTAACGGTAGTAGGGAAGGGATACTGCCGACAGTGTCATTCCATGTGTAGCGTCTGTATATGCTCCCACGGACTGGCCGAGCATATGTACCATCCAGTCTTCGGTCTTTCCCATTGCGATAAGAGTGTTGAGAGCCCAGGTAGCTGTCCACATTATGTTGGATCTTGCTTCATAGTCTTCCGGATCCTCGATGGCGATGAGGGAACTGTGGATAACCGACTTCATGAGTGCTTCAGATATGTAGTCACTGGTGTTGTCATCCTCACCTGAGAAATACTGCTCACATATGTGGTTGAAGATGTCGTAGATACCGGCCACCATCTGCCTCTTGGGAAGGGAATAAGTGAACTTCGGATTGAGGATGGAGAACTTCGGCATAACCTCATCTCCGAATACATGTCCGATCTTAAGTTTCTGATCGTGGTTACTTATGACTGAACCGCCGTTCATCTCGGATCCTGTACCTGCCATTGTAAGGACACATCCCACAGGAACGATCTCACATGTGGGTTCTTCCATTCTCAGGAAGTACTTATCCCAGGCATCCTCATCGCAATTGACGGAGACGGAAACAGCCTTGGCATAGTCGCAGCATGAACCTCCGCCCACAGAAAGTAGCAGGTCAACATTATTCTCGCGGGCGATCCTGATGCCCTCATAGAGTTTTTCCACTGTAGGGTTCGGCATAACGCCGCCGTCCTCGATGACGTTCTTTCCGTTATCCTTAAGGATCTTTACTACTTCGTCGTAGATACCGTTCTTTTTGATGGAACCGCCGCCGTATATGAGCTGGACATTCTTTCCGTACTTCGGGAGTTCTTCGTTCAGATACTTGAGCGAATCGTCACCGAAGTAAAGTTTTGTAGCATTGATATAACTGAAATTACCTAACATGTCTTATTCCTCCTTGCATCGTTGCGGCGTGGTCGATGTCTATATCATACAATAAAGTATCATTTGACGTATGAAAAATTTCATGATAATATTCACATGAATAAGTGATAATAGATATTCATAGAAAGGAAATGATCATGGCAGTTGCATTTACTCAGGAGCAGAAGGATGAGATCCAGGGAAAGCTCATAGCGGCCGGATTTGATCTCAGTACCACCATCGGGTTTAAGAAGATGACCATCGCAAAGATCACTAAGGCCGCCGGCGTTGCTGTCGGGTCATTCTATCTTTTCTATGATTCCAAGGAGAGCTTCGTACTGGCGCTGATCCGGGAAGTCGAGAAGGAAGCAGAGCTTAAGATGGCGGCAGCTTTTGCGAAGGACGGTACGCTCCCGTTAAAGAAGTTCCTTAGCGCCTACCGCGAGAGATTCAGACCCGAGAACAATTTCTTTCTTAAGATCAGCCTGGACGACTGGGTCTGGCTCAGGTCTCATCTTACCGATACAACATACTTCAGTACAGTATACGACCTCAAGAAGTTCGAGTATCTGCTGCCGAAGATAAAAGGCATAAGAGAGGATGTAGACCCCGGTGTCGTCGTCAACTTCATCAAGTCGATATATGCGCTGTACCAGAACAGGGAGACGTTATTTGAAGGATCACTGGAAACGAATGTGGATCTCATTTTTGATTCGATCTACCGATATATGAAGATCTGACCGAAGGAAAGGAGTGTTGAAATGATTATAGCCTTTATCGAAGGATTAGTGTTGAGTTTTATTCTGCTTTTGGTGTGTGTCATTAACATCCAGAACGGTCCTGTAGGCGGGGTTCAATACTACGAAGAGCCCGTGAAGGAGCGCGTTGTCGAGATGG
>CACXGG010000137.1 GCA_902767145.1 Oscillospiraceae bacterium
AGGCCTCCACCGACGCATATACATTTATCTTCAAGTGCTTCTCCAACACGGTTACCTTCTCCGACATCAGATGCGGTGACGTATGGGTATTCCTGGGATCGGAATTCCTTTCCATCCCCATGAAGAAGGCTAACGCACCTTCTGCGCCCCTGAAGCGCCAGACCATCAACCATCTCAGGTTCTTCACCCCTGCAAGGAACGGACTGGAGACGGATGAGAAGGATATAGACTTTGAGGCCAAGACCCATTACAAGGATGCGGCCTGGATCAAGGTTACGGACACAAAGGAACTGGCAGAAGTCTCATCATCGGCTTTTGCCTTCGCATATTCAGTGGCAGACCACGTCAAGTATCCCATCGGCGTAGTGGATCTCTCCTATGCTGATTCCACCATCCTCAACTGGATCTCCGATGAGATGATCGAGCAGTCTGTAGCTATCAAGGATTATCTGGAGGAGCTTGGCCTTACCACCGATGAGGGCAGATACAAGGCCATGCTCAAGAAGGATGAGAAGAAGAGGAATACCAAGGATCTCAAGGAAGAGATCGAGAGGGATAAGAGCTTCTTCGACTTCGACCTTTCCAAGGAGGAGAAGGTCAGGGAGATGGAGGGTGAGCCCAAGATCGAAGAGGAAGCCAAGGAGATATCCTCTGATCTTGATTTCCCCAACTCCGACAAGTCCTCCATGAAGAAGAATATCATCGCAGATGCTCCCGCTTCGGGATCTGCCAAGAACCTGGATTTCGGAATGTTCTCCGAGATCTCCACAAAGATAGAGAAGAAGCACGAGGATTCCTCCTACATCAAGATGCGCTACCGTCCCTCCATACTCTACAGGGCCAAGCTCGCTGCCCTTAAGGGACTGTCCATCAGGGGAATGTGTTTCTCCCCCTGTAAGGATGAGAGCCTTTTCGGAAGATATGATCTTCTCCTCATGGGCCTTATCGGTACCCTGGCCTCTGTTTTCGAGCCCAAGGAGGTATACGATGACGCACTCATGCCTTCCATGCTCTTTGTTACCATGCATCCCGGAAGCATCGATTACGATTTCCCCTACAAGGTCATCGAGTTCAACGAGAACCTTACAGCTTTCACCAGAAAGCTCAATATGCCCTGCGGCCTTATCAGCCTTCACGACCTGCTCCTGCCTGACAAGACAAAGAGCTTCACTCTCGGTGTAAGGCTGGCGGTAAGTGCCCTGGGTATCCATGTGACACCCAAGATGCCCAAGTCCTGCCCCGAGTGTTCGGGAGTGGAGAGGGCAGGCAATAAGCTTATCCTGCAGTTCGACAACTTAGGCGACGGCTTAAGGCTCGCCGAAGGTGAGACGGAGCTCCGCGGTTTTGCCATCTGCGGTGAGGACCGTATCTTCTATCCCGCCAATGCCAGGATCCTTCACGGAGTCCGCGTAATGGTATGGAGGGACGATATCCCGGAGCCCACATCCGTAACATACGGATTCTCTCCCTTCCCCCACGATGCGACCTTCAAGAACCTTTCCGACCTTCCTGTAATGCCCTTCAGGTTTGACAGGGAGCCTGCCTTCTATGCACCTGACCTGTACTTTACCAGCTGCGACAAGCTGGAGTTCACGGGTATCGCAAAGGAGGGTGATGACTTCGAAAGGCTCAAGGTCTTTAAGACATTTAAGGGCAACGGCGTCATCACTGCCGATGAGATGAACAAGACGGAGGGAGCAGCATCCCTTCATATCAGATATGAGACGGAGAATTCCCTCTACGGATTTGAGCCGGTGCTCTCCTATGTATCCCTTATGGCTCCCCTGGAGATCAAGGGCAAGAAGAGGCTCCTGGTGGATGTATTCAATCCGGATACCAGAAAGAAGATCCTGAAGATCGAGAACTTCGGCGAGGGAGAGATAAGGCAGCAGCTTGTATGGCAGACCCTTGTCTTCCCGTATAAGAAGGAAGGGAACATCTCCCTTGAGAGCCTTAAGTTCAGGATAGAGGACTCAGCCAGGAACGGCGAGATCTATATCGACAATATAAGGTTCGAGTAAGAAAGGATCCCGATGTTTGATAACCTGCTTCCCGCAATAGAAGAGAGCATCCGCGATGACAACGGGGCTATGCCTGCTGTTTTCGAGGGCCTTGAACATGTCCTGGAGAAGAAGAACCCTTCGGCTACCTCCAGTGTCCACCCAAACCACGAGCTATTCTATCTGAGGAACGGAAAGGTGGAATTTACCATCTGCGGCAGGAAGGTGCCCGTGGAAAAGGGATCCACCCTGATAATAAGACCCAATACCGCCCACTGCGTAAAGGTCATCTCCGATATAGCCGATACCATCGTACTGAGGTTCGGTTTTTCCAGGGAGAGGGAGGATATAAGGTTCGCCCAGCCGTCCCTTGAGAGCTTCATGGATTTCGCCCAGGGTGAGGAAGCCATGGAGGATATGCTCCCCTTTATCCTTCTGTCCGGAAGCTACAAGAAGAGCATCGGAAATATAATGGAGCGCATAGTGGACGAGAAGAACGGGGACGAGATCTCCAAGGACCTGATGATGAGGATCCTCACCGTTGAACTCATGGTAACCCTTTCCAGGGCCATGAAGAGAGAGTGGGAGGAGTCCCTTCGCGTGCGTAACGGCAAGGCCAGGGAACTGGTGCTCATCGCCAGGGATTATATCGATGCCAACTACGACAGGGGTATCACCGTTGCCAATGCCGCTTCCTATGTCTACCTGAGCCAGGGATATTTCACCAGGGCCTTCAGGGAGGAGTTTGGCATGAGCCCCATGTCCTATCTCATGAAAAAGAGGATAGA
>CACXGG010000138.1 GCA_902767145.1 Oscillospiraceae bacterium
GCCTTCTTTTCTTGCATCAAATGAGATAGATCTCTGTATCGCCAATGCAGAAAACAGCGCCCATGGTCTCGGTGTATCCCAGAGGATCATCGATGAGCTGATAAAGTGCGGCGTCGATGTTATAACCCTCGGAAACCACGCCTTCTCCAATTATGAATTCATCTCCCAGATCGGTAAGTTCACCAACGTGGTAAGGCCCTCAAATGTCAGCGCTTCATGGCCCGGCCCGGATATCGTCTATGTGGAAAAGGCAGGGAAGAAAGTGGCAGTCATCAATCTCCTGGGTCAGGTGGAGATGACCCCCTTTGCTGAGGACCCCTTTACTAAGGCTGATGAACTCGTGGAAAAGATAAAAGAGCAGGGCATCAGGCATATAATCCTTGATTTTCATGCCGAGGCCACCAGCGAAAAGAAAGCCATGGGCTTTTATCTCGACGGAAGGGCATCCCTTGTGGTGGGAACCCACACCCACGTCCAGACAGCAGACAACAAGGTCCTGGAGCATGGCACCGGTTACATTACCGATGCAGGCATGACAGGCGTTACCGATTCGGTATTGGGAATGGATATCGAGACCTCTGTTAAGAGGCTTAAGGATAAGCTCCCTGCAAGATATGATCCCGCAGAAGGGGATGCATCCATAAACGGCGTTATCGCCGAACTTGATGATGAAGGCAGATGTATTTCTGTCAGAAGGTTTACGGAATATGAGTAAGTACAGATACGGACATTTTCTTTTTTCGACATTTATCGCTCTTGTGTTTATATCCATTGACTGGATAACAAAGAACAGGATCGCAGGATCCTTCGCTCTCTATGAGAAGAGGGATATAATCCCGGGTTTCTTTTCCCTCTATTATGTCAGGAATACCGGCAGTGCATTCAGCATACTGGCCGATAAGAGCTGGGGTATCACGGTGCTTTCCATAATATCCATCATCATGGCGCTGGCTATCCTCTACCTGCTCACCAAGGCAGGTCAGCTCAAGGATACTGTTTCCTGCGTAGCCCTTACGCTCCTACTTGCCGGTGCCGTTGGAAATCTCATAGACAGGCTGGTCTACAGGTCTGTAGTTGATTTTCTGAGATTTGATTTCGGAAGTGCCACATTCCCCATATTCAATGTGGCAGATATCTGTGCCGTATGCGGAACATTCCTCTTTGTGATAATCATCCTTTTTAAGCAGAAGAAAGTCGACAGTATCCTGGAGAAGGTGGAAAATGATCTTAGAACTCACCGCAGATAAGACGGACATCAGGCTGGACGCCTTCATATCATCTCAGAACAGCGATTATACAAGATCTTACTTCTCGAATCTCATCGCTGAGGGCAAGGTTACCGTTAACGGTGCTGTTGCCAAGAAGGCGGGACTTAAGCTCAGGGAAGGCGACAGGGTTGTGGTCGATATCCCGGCTCCCGTTTCTACAGATGCCAAGCCTGAGGATATCCCTCTTGATATCGTTTATGAAGATGATGACCTCATCATAATAAATAAGCCCCAGGGTATGGTGGTACATCCCGCGGCAGGACACTATGAAGGCACCCTTGTAAATGCCCTTCTTTCCCACTGCGAAGGAAATCTCTCCGATATAAACGGCGTAATAAGGCCCGGTATCGTCCACAGGATCGATAAGGATACCTCAGGACTTATGATCGCCGTCAAGAATAACGAGACTCACATAAAGCTTGCCGAGATGATGGCCAACCATGAAGTCGAGAGACAGTACAGGGCTCTCGTCTATGGTGTCGTCTCAGCTGACAAGGGTACCATCGATGCCCCCATCGGAAGGGCAGGAGCCGACAGGAGAAGGATGGTGGTCACCGAAGACGGAAAGCCCTCCATTACTCATTTCGAGGTGGTGAACAGATATACGGAGCTTACTGACCTGAAGCTCATCCTGGAGACGGGAAGGACCCACCAGATCAGGGCCCATATGACTTATATCGGTCATCCTGTTGCCGGAGATCCCCTCTATGCTCCCAAGAGAAAGAAGTTCGGTCTGAAAGGCCAGTGCCTTCACAGTAAGAGCATAAGGTTCATCCACCCCAGGACAGGTGAGGAGATGTACTTTGAGACTGATCTTCCCGAATACTACAAAAATGTGCTTGAAAGCCTGTATATGTTATAATCAGAGAAGGTATGACCGAGAGAATCGAAAACATCAATATAAAAGAACTGAGCACCGGAGATCACACTAAGTCGATCGCCGATGCTTTCGACGTTACCGTAGACGTGGGTACCGACTGTATCGTAGTCAGCGGTGAGGATAACCTTAAGCTCACAAGAGCAGTTAATTCTATTAAGTGCCTTTCTGATCTTTCCGCATCAGGCCAGATAGATAAAAGGCTGGTGGATTATGTGATCTGCCTTTCAAATGCCGGCAAGATCGAGGAGTTCATGAGCCTTGGGGATGATGTTATCTATACCACACCTTCCGGAAGACCAATAAAGGCCAAGACATTGGGCCAGAGATTTTATACTGACGCACTTAAGAGGTCAGAGCTCGTTATCTGCAGCGGACCTGCAGGAACGGGAAAGACTTTCCTTGGTGTTGCTATGGCAGTCAAGGCATTCAGGAACAGGGAAGTATCCAGGATCATCCTCACAAGACCTGCAGTCGAAGCAGGTGAGAGGCTTGGTTTCCTTCCCGGTGATATAGAAGAGAAGGTCAACCCTTACATGAGACCTATCTACGATGCTCTTACCATCCTTCTCGGTCAGGAGCTTTTCGAGAGATATTACGAAAAGGGACTTATCGAGGTTTCACCCCTGGCTTTCATGCGAGGCAGGAACCTTGATGATGCCTTTGTACTTCTTGATGAAGCACAGAATACCACATGCGAACAGATGAAGATGTTCCTTACCAGGCTCGGTATCAACTGCAGGGCATGTGTATGCGGCGACTACACCCAGATCGATCTTCCCAAGGGAGTCAAGAGCGGCCTTTATGACTGCACCAAGGTCCTGGAGGATGTGGAAGGCGTAAGTATCGTCGCACTTAAGAATGCTGATATAGTCAGGAATCCCCTTGTTATGAGGATCGTCAATGCATATGATAAGAGGGATAAGGAGCGGGATGATGAATAATTCTTTCGGTGTCAGGTTCCAGCAGGTCGTTATAATGATCCTTACGACCGCCATAATTATTATGCTGGTCTTCTACGGTTACCGTCCCACCAGCTATAACCTTAATGTGGGCTCTGTCTGCAACAGGGATATCTATGCCACCAGAAACTTCGTGGATTCCTATCAGACGGAATATGAGGCAGTTATCGCCAAGAATTCAGTAAATGCCATCTTTATCAGGTCTGAGGAACTGTCCGACCAGAGTATCGAGAACGTTGAGACATTCTTTACCCTGGTGGATCAGGCAAGAGCCCGCAGGGTGGATGAATTCGGTATGCCCAATGATGAATTTGATGAGGAGTTCGAGAACCTTAAGACAAATCTCGATACCATCATAGATGTCGTACCTTCAGATGACGACCTCAATACATTTATCTACATGTCCAACTCAGCCTATAACTATATAGAAGATAAGGCTGTTTCCATTACCGAGATCGTTATGATGGATAACGTAAATACGGACTCTCTTCCCGGATCTGTTGATTCCCAGGTGGATTCCTTCGTTACAAATAACGACTCCTATAGTATCTATGCCGATGCCCTTAAGAGCGTCCTGAAGCAGTTAGTCGTTCCCAACTCGGTATTCGATCCCGATGCCACTGACGAAGCGGCTGAGAATGCTTATATCGCTGCCAAGAACGAACCCATCATCGTCGATAAGGGAACAAAGATCATAGGTGCAGGTGATGTCGTTACAGAGCATGCATACCAGAACCTGGTGGATCTTGAGCTCATCAGGGACGATTCCCTTGATGTCATCATCCTTGCCAGAGTAGCTGCCTATGAGATCCTTATAGTTGTAACAGGCCTTATCTATCTCGGAAACTCCAAGAAAAAGGCCCTCAATGAGATGAGGATCACCTATACCCTTGTGGTGACCTTCATCATACCGGTCATCGCTTCCATCTATCTGAAGGATCTTTCATCCATCATGGTGGTCACGCTGTTCTTTACCACCATCTGCGCCACATATCTGGGCATGTCCGCTGGTATCATCCTTTCCATCCTCAATATGATGGTCATGTGGCCTCTTTATAATTTCGATGTTGAATATATCTTTGCATCCCTTGTGGGAATTGTCATCTGTTCTGTTCTCGCAGGAAGGCAGGGTAAGGCTTATAACAGTGCAGCACTTATCATCTTCCCGGCGCTCTTCTGTATCGCCGCATCAGTCATCTATAACACGCTCCTCGGCTCCACCAGGAATGAGTATATCGAAGCTGTTGTATGGACGGGTATCTCCGCTGCATTCTCAACAGTCATAGCCATCGGACTTATGCCCATATATGAACTGTTCTCCAATGCCGTTTCTCCCGTAAGGCTCATCGAGCTCTCACAGCCCGGTCATCCGCTCCTTAAGAGGCTCTTCATCGAGGCATCCGGTACATATCAGCACTCCATGCTGGTAGCTAACCTGGCTGACTCCGCTGCGGAAGCCATCGGTGCAGACGCACTTCTCTGCAGGGTTGCCGCTTATTATCACGATATCGGTAAGCTGGAAAATCCCAAGTACTTCACCGAAAACCAGGCAGAGGGCATCAACCCCCATGACGACCTGACCACTGAAGAGAGCGTTGCCATCATCACAGCCCATCCCGAAAACGGCGTCAAGCTTGCTAAGAAGCATAAGCTTCCCGAGCCCATCATCAAGATCATCGACGAGCACCACGGTACAATGTATCCCGGCTATTTCTACAGCAAGGCAGTCAGTGAGGCCCAGGCCAACAATCTCCCCATGCCTGATGTGGAGAAGTTCAGATACAGGGGACACATTCCTTCAAGTAAGGAATCTGCCATCGTTATGATCGCCGATACATGTGAAGCTGCCATCAAGTCCACAAAGAAAGAGGAACTTGATGAGATCGAGGCACTTGTAAGAATGCTCATCAAGGATAAGATCGACCATGACCAGCTCATCGCATCCGGTCTTTCCTTCGAAGATATAGAAAAGCTCATCAGGGCTTTCCGTCAGGTATATGCAGGTGTATTCCACGAAAGGATAAAGTATCCTAATGCGAATTGATCTATATAATGACTGCGGATATAAGGAAACTTCCGGGATAGAGAAATACTCGGATCTTTTATCCAAAGCTATCCTTAAGGACGATTTCATGAGCACTGATCTTCTTCAGAAAGCTCGTGATTCCTATGTTTCCCTTACTCTGGTAGATAAGGAGACCATCAGGGAGCTCAATAAGGAGAACAGGGACATAGATAAAGAGAC
>CACXGG010000139.1 GCA_902767145.1 Oscillospiraceae bacterium
GGAGCCCCACATCGTTAAATATATTACAGATGAGAACAATAACATCATCGACGAGATCGAGCCCGAGGTCATAAGGACCATCTTCTCCGAGGATACATGCTCACGAGTAAGGGCTCTCATGTCAGCCGTTGTTAACGACGGTACAGGTAAGGCCGGTAAGGTCCCCGGATATTCAGTTGCCGGTAAGACATCAACCTCCACCATCGAGCTTGGTGAAGAGGCTGGAATGCACGTTCTTTCCTTCTCCTGCTTTGCTCCTTCCTATGATCCCCAGATCGCAGTCCTGGTAGTCTTAAACAGGCCCGAGGACAGATCCGTAGGATCTTCCGCTCCTGCTGCTACAGCTGCAAGGATCGTTGAAGGTACCCTTACATATATGGGCGTTCCCAGAGTATTCTCCGAGGATGAGTACGAGAATATGACCATCAGATACTGGGTACAGCCTGTTGCCGGAATGACTGCTGCAGAGGCTGCCTCCAGGATCGGAACAAACGGTATCTCCACTGTATACGGCACGACTGATATGACCGCCGACTCCATCGTCGGATATACATATCCCGGTACGGAAGCCCAGCTCTACGGCACCGGCGTGGTCATCATGTACCCCGAGAGCAGTTCTGATATCGCCATGCTCACCAGTACAGTTCCCAACCTCAGGGGCAAGACCGCCATGGAATGTATCGAGGCTTTGAGAGATTGTAATCTCAATTGTTATATAGAAGGTGATATAATGGGTACTTGTGTCAGCCAGAGCGACGAGTCCGGAGCGATACTCTTCTCCGGATCCATAGTCACCGTAACCCTCGAGGACAGCAGCGTCCTTCCGGGAGATGACGTGGTCTCCGGCGACCAGATTGATAATGAGGACGGTGTAGTCCTGGCAGAACCCGAGGATGAGGTCACTGCCGACGACATCATCGTTGAGGAGGAGACGACAGGCTGATGTCAATACTTCTGTCTACCATACTCCACGACACTTCCTACCAGGTGGTGTGCGGAGATCTTAAAAAGAGGATAACTTCCGTCGAGTACGACTCACGAAAAGTCGCCGACGGAAGTATGTTCGTTGCGATAAAGGGTTTTACCTCTGACGGACATGACTTTATAGAAAAAGCGGTGGAAGCAGGCGCCTCGGCAGTTGCTGTGGACAAGAACCGCGAAAACTACCCTGATGAGGAGCTTCAGGCCCTGGTATCCGGGAAGGATGTCACAGTGGTGGAGATAGAGGATACGAGAAAGGCAATAGCCCTTCTTTCCGCGACCTTCTATAACCATCCCGAGGACAGGCTGGACCTGGTGGGAGTCACAGGTACAAAGGGTAAGACCACCATTACCTTTATGATCCGTGAGATCTTAAAGAGGGCAGGCCATGAGTCCGGCCTTATCGGCACTGTCTGCAATATGATAGGTGACGAGAAGAGGAAGGCCAGCCATACGACTCCCGAATCCCATGAGGTCTATGAGCTTCTTGAAGAGATGGCAAGGAAGAGCTTTGACAGCTGCGTCATGGAGGTTTCCTCCCAGGGACTTAAGCTGGACAGGGTCTACGGCCTGAGATTTGACGTGGGCTGCTTTACAAACCTCTACGAGGATCATATCGGACCCAACGAGCATCCCGATATGGAGGATTATCTCAACTGTAAGCTCAGGATATTCGACAGTTCCAGGACGGCTGTTGTAAATAACGACTGCCCCGTTTCAAAGACAGTAATAGAATATGCTTCCGGCAAGTGCCCCGTATATACATACGGCCTTACCCCGGACAGCGACTGCTACGCTTCCAATATAAAGGCCGAGAAGAGAAACGGCATCACCGGAACATCCTTTGATCTGGTGAGCCCCTGGTACGAAGGAGAGATCTTCGTAGCCCTTCCCGGCAAGTTCAATGTATATAATGCCCTGTGCGCCATAAGTGTGGCGGGGCTTCTCAAGGTCAGCTTCGACAAGGTCACCGGGGCCCTGGCAAACGTATTTGTCCCCGGCCGCGTACAGCCCGTGAAGAACGACCTGGGCATCAGCATCCTGGTGGATTATGCCCATAATGCCGCCAGCCTTGAAAACGTGCTCCTGACCCTTAAGGAATATACGGAAGGAAAGATCATCACCGTCTTCGGCTGCGGCGGAAACAGATCCACCACAAGAAGGTTCGAGATGGGTGAAGTCTCAGGAAAGCTCTCCGACTACACGGTGATCACCTCCGACAATCCCCGTAAGGAAGAGCCCATGCAGATAATCGATAATATCGTCACCGGAATGGAGAGGACCGACGGTGAATATGAGGTGGTGCCGGACAGAGCCGAAGCCATCTCAAAGGCCATCGCCTCCGCAAAGCCCGGTGATACTGTCCTTATAGCAGGCAAAGGCCACGAGGACTATCAGATCTTTGCCGACAGGACAATACATTTTGACGACTGCGAAGTGGCAGCTGAAGCCGCTTTGAAGATCAGGGAGGAACGCGGATCATGAGGATGTTCTCCCTGGACGAGATCGCCGGTGCAGTAGGCGGAAGGGTAGTCGCCAGAGGTGTCTCTGATGAAAATACCGTCTTTGTGGGCGGTGTATCCAAGGATACACGTACCATCAAGGAAGGGGATCTTTATGTCGCCATCAAGGGCGAGAGGTTCGACGGCCATGATTTCTGCGAGGATGCAGTCCTTAAGGGCGCATCAGTCATCCTGGCCAGCGACGAGTCAAAGCTTCCCGGAAAGTGCATCGCCGTCATGGTCGACGATACCGTCAGGGCCCTGGGGGACCTGGCAAGACACTACAGGTTCAAGATAAATGCCAAGGTGGTGTGCGTTACGGGATCCGTGGGAAAGACCACCACCAGGGAGATGGTGGCATGTGCCCTGAGATCATCCCTTAAGGTATATTCCACAAAGGCCAACGAAAATAATGAGATAGGACTTCCCTTTACCATCCTGTCCGCACCTTCTGATACGGAAGCTCTTGTGCTGGAGCTGGGTATGAGGCTTAGAGGTGAGATCTCATATCTTACAAAGATCGCCTGCCCCGACGTGGCCATCATAACCAACGTGGGCTACTCCCATATAGAGAGGCTGGGCTCCAGGGAGGAGATAAAGCTCGCCAAGACAGAGATCATAGAGGGACTTACTGATAACGGCATCCTTGCAGTCAATGCGGATGACAGTTTCCTTTTCGATTATGTAAGGAATATCCTTCCCATCGGAAAGGGCCTGGCAGGAGTATCGGTATTCATGGACGCAGAGACTGAAAAGCTCAACTGCCCCATGATGGTGTGTGCAGAAAATATCCGTTTTGAGGATGGCATGAAGTTTGATGCTTCATGTAATCTCAACGGTACCTTAAGGGAGGAAAAGGACTGTACCCTTAAGGTCAGCGGAACACATAATGTGAAAAATGCCCTTTTCGCGCTCCTGGTATCCGACCTTCTGGGCTGTGATATCAAAAAGGCCAAGGAGGCACTGGCTTCCTATGAGGAGATGAGCGGAAGGGGAAAGATCTTCCGCGGAAAGTATACAGTCATCAACGATGCATATAATGCCTCCCCCGAATCCATGGAGGCGGCTTTTGAGAACTTAAGGCTCATGGGCAGCACCGGAAGGAAGATCGCTGTCCTGGGGTGCGTGCTGGAGCTTGGTGATCATGCGCCTTCCCTCCACGAATATATCGGAAAGAGCTGCGGAAAGTGCAGGTTCGACCACGTGTTCCTCACGGGAGACAACAGGGAGGATATCTTAAGGGGCATCCTTTCAGAGGATCCAGGAGCATCCTATACCCTCTGTGAGGATACGGATGATGTGGAAGGAAAGCTCAGGTCATTCGTAAAAGACGGGGATACGCTTCTTTTCAAGGCATCCCACGCCTTCGGCTTTGAAGCGCTTTCTGAGAAGTTCTCCGGGGAGGTGTAAGGGAATATGAGCGAAGTACATGTAAAGAGAAGCAATATCCCCATGATACTCATGATGTTCGCCATCGTGGTATTCGGCCTGGTCATCCTTTACTCAGTATCGGGTCCCGCCGGATATGCCATGGCCAATGAGAAGTCATCCACATATTATCTTTCCAGGCAGATCATATTCACAGTGGTGGGAATAGCCCTGTGCCTTTTCATATCGCTCCTGCCTGTCGAGTGGTTCAAGCTTCCCATCTTCTGGGCAGTCGCTTATATAGTCTCCCTGGTGCTGGTTATCGCCACCAGGCTCTTCGGTACCGACCTCAACGGTGCAAGAAGGTGGATCAAGGTAACGTCCTCCTTCTATTTCCAGCCTTCCGAGGTCATCAAGATAGCTCTGGTAATAGCCTTTGCAGGTTACAGGAACTGGCTTACGGTCCAGAGGAACAAGGGTAACTTCAAGGCTCCCACCAGATCTAAGCAGATCATGAAGGACGCTTTCTTCGATTTCGTCCTTCCCATAGGTGCGGCCATCGTGGTCGACGTATTTATCCTTTTCCAGCCCCATACCTCATGTTTCGGTATCGTGGCTTTCATCGTGCTGATGTGTGCCATCAATGCGGGTATAAAGTTCTCCTCCTGGCTCATCGGCGGACTTACCATCCTGGCTGTAGCTGCCCCTCTGGTCATCGGATTCGCAGTGTTCAATCCCGATTATATCCAGAGGAACTTCGCCCACGTTTACCAGAGGCTCGATGTCTTCAACGCCACATCAGGTGATGAGACAGTCGAGGTCTCCGAGGATGAGACGAGACAGGTTACAAATGCCCATAATGCCCTGGGCTCCGGCGGCATGTGGGGAAGGGGAATGGGTAATTCCCGTGCTAAATATTCTTACGTTTCTGAGGCCCAGAACGACTA
>CACXGG010000140.1 GCA_902767145.1 Oscillospiraceae bacterium
ATGATGGGCAAGTATCCCAGGATCATGGAGCTTCCCTTCGATTCAGACAGAAAGATGATGACCACATACCACACAGGTATCGAAGACGGAAAGATCATCAGCTATACAAAGGGTGCTCCCGATATCGTCTTCTCAAGATGTGCATACTATCTTGACCAGACCGGCGAGCAGCCCATGACTCCTGAGTTCCTGGACAGGATCCAGAAGCAGAACCACGATTTCGCATGCCAGGCCATCAGAGTCCTTGCCTTCGGTTATAAGAGGCACGATAAGGGCATCGAGCCTGACTTCAGCCACGAGAAGGATCTTGTATTCATCGGTCTCGTGGGCATGATCGATCCCGCCAGGGAAGAGGCTAAGGCAGCCATCGCAGTATGTAAGGAGGCCGGCATCAGGACAGTAATGATCACCGGTGACTTCAAGGATTCCGCTGTTGCCATCGCCAACAACCTGGAGATGATGGACAACAACGCAGGAGCACTTTCCGGCAGCGAGCTGGATAAGATGACAGATGAGGACCTGAGGGTCGCCTGCGAGAATACAAATGTCTATGCGAGAGTTTCTCCCGAGCATAAGGTAAAGATCGTTTCTGCCCTTAAGGCAAATAACCATATCGCTTCCATGACAGGTGACGGCGTCAACGATGCTCCCGCCCTTAAGGCAGCTGATATCGGTGTAGCCATGGGTATCACCGGTACAGACGTTGCCAAGAATTCAGCCGACATGATCCTGATGGATGACAACTTCGCCACCATCGTAAAGGCTGTCGAGCAGGGAAGGGTAATCTACAGCAACATCAGAAAGTTCGTAAACTTCCTTCTGTCCTGTAACGTAGGTGAGATCCTGGTCATCTTCCTGATCTCCCTTATCCCCAATACCCTTATCCCGGGTATCGCTGCTCCTCTTACGGCTATCCAGCTCCTCTGGCTCAATCTGGTAACAGACTCCTTCCCCGCTCTTGCACTTGGAAGGGAGAAGGGTGAGCCCGGTATCATGAAGATGCCTCCCAGACCTAAGGGAGAGCCCATCATCAACAGGTCAATGCTGGTACACGTATTCATCCAGGCTATCGCTATCTTTGTCTGTGTTGCTACAGGATTCCTTACAGCCATCACATCAAAGAGCGGTTTCTTCTTCTCAACTGATATCGACGCTCTCACAGGAGCAAGGACAGTTGCCTTTGCAACGCTTATCCTGGCAGAGCTCTTCAGGGCATATGCATCAAGATCCGAGAGGATCTCAGTATTCAAGCTGGGTCTTTTCACCAACAAGCTCATGAACATGGCTGTAGGCGCATCCCTTGCGCTCCTTCTGGCAGTTATCTACATCCCGGGGGTCAACAGCATCTTCGACAACGTAATGCTGGCCCCCACCGCATGGCTTGTTATCCTTCCTCTGGCACTGATCCCATTCACTGTCTCGGAGGTCTACAAAGTCATCAAGAGCAAGGCTCAAAAATGATTTGCATATATAAATGTCCTATGGTATCATTTTACAGCTGATATTTTGACGGAGGCTTAAACTAATGAGTGCACTTGATATAGTACTTGCAGTTATCGATATACTTTCGGGCATCACCATGGTCGTACTTTTCCTTATCCAGGAAGGTAACGACAGAGGTATGGGTGTTGTTTCCGGTAACACAACAACAGATTCCTACTACAGCAAGACAAAGGGCAGATCCCTTGAGGAGAGACTTAAGTTCGCAACTAAGGTCTGCGCTATCATCTTCGCTGCTACATCCATCATCCTTTATCTTTCCATCACTAAGGGACTTTGATCGGATAAAACAAAAAGATACAGGACCTGCTTCGAAAGAGACAGGTCTTTTTTTGTGCACGAAAATAATTAAGGTATAATTAGAAAAAAGGGGTAGTTTTCATGAAGGACAATAAAAAGAGCAGATCATCCAGAAATATGAGTATAAGACAGCAGGAGAGGAACGCGGTGATCGCCTTCCCCTCAGACGAGCCCAAGTGCTTTGCAGACCTTGCCCCCAGAGGACCTCTGGCAGTAAAGAACAGAGTAGTTGGAGTCCTCATCGAAAACGGTGACGAGGGCATCGTCCTTCCCGATCCCACCTTCAGGGAGACGAACTTCGGAAGGATAAGGATCGAGAGGAGCCACTTAAACGGCGCTCCCTTCAAGATGACCGTCGTCTGCGAGATCCTGAATCCCGAGTCCGAGAACCGCGACTTCAGGGGCGATATAGTTGAAGTCCTGGGAGACATGGGAAACAACGATGTAAGGATGCTCTCCGTCCTCAGGCAGTACGGACTGTCCCAGACCTTCCCGGATGCAGTAAACGAAGAGATAAAGGATCTGGACGTAAATCCCGACCCCAAGACAGTAGAAGCAGAGATACAAAAGGGCAGGAGAGACCTTAGAGGTCTACTGACCATCACCATAGACGGCGAGGAAGCCAAGGACCTGGACGATGCCATCTCCCTTAAGATAGAAGATGACGGCAACTACAGGCTCTATGTACATATAGCAGATGTTTCCTACTATGTCAGGGAGGGAACGGCCCTGGATAAGGAGGCACAGCTCAGGGGAACTTCAGTCTATCTGGCTGACCGTGTTGTCCCCATGCTCCCCCCGAAGCTCAGTAATGGTCTTTGCTCTCTTAATCCGAAGGTGGACAGGCTGACCCAGACTGCCGAGATGATCGTAAGGCCTGACGGTATCACCATAGAGGGTGATATCTACGAGAGCGTCATCAGATCAGATATGAGGATGAGCTATAACGAATGCTACAGGATCCTGACAGATCCCAAAGACGACGACGCTGAAAAGTACGGCGACATCATCCCCATGCTCAGGAACATGAAGAGGCTCGCCGAGATCCTTAAGAACATGAGGGACAGCAAGGGCGCCATCAACTTCAATATCCCGGAGACAAAGGTCATCCTGGACGACGACGGAAATACCACAGATGTAATGGCTTACCCCATCAACTTCTGCCACGGCATAATCGAGCAGTTCATGATCTGCGCCAACGAATTCGTGGCCGAGAAGTTCGCCAAGATGAACTATCCCTTCGTCTACAGGGTCCACGAGGATCCCGATGCCATAAAGATCGCCAAGTTCTGCCATGTGGCCAGGACATTCGGCGCAGCAGGAAGGATCGTGGGCAAGATCACCCCTCTGGCCATCAGGGAGTTCATGGATACCGTAAGGGACGACGACGCACTTCCCATGCTGGACAACGTGCTCCTGAGGTCCATGGCAAAAGCCAGATATGCATCTGACAACCTGGGTCACTTCGGTCTGGCATCCAAGTTCTACTGCCACTTCACCAGCCCCATAAGAAGATATCCCGATCTTTATATTCACAGGATAATAAAGAGCTATATCCATAACGAAAACAAAAGAAGGCACTTCGCCGGCCTTGTATCCGGCATTTCAGACCACAGCTCCGAGATGGAGAGAAACTCCGTAGACGCCGAAAGGGCATCCGTCACCATCAAGGTGGCAGACTACATGAAGGACAAGGTAGGCGAGAGATACGACGGAGTCATCAACTCCATCATCGGCGCCGGCGTATTCGTTGTCCTTCCCAACACCGTAGAAGGCTTCGTACCCTTCAGGACCATGAGAGACCACTACATCTTCGACGAAAGATCCTACAGGGCCGTGGGAGCGAAAACAGGTAAGAAGCTCAACATCGGCATGAAGGTCAGGGTAATTGTCTCTGCCGTAGATACCGACTCTGGAAAGATAGACTTCGTCTTCGACGAGGGCTTTGAAGAAACAGAAAAAGTAGGCAGAAGAAAAGCCAAGACCATACTTAAGAAAAAGGGTAAAAAAAGAAGAAGATAATAATTGTTTGCTTTTTTGTGTGTTGAAAAT
>CACXGG010000141.1 GCA_902767145.1 Oscillospiraceae bacterium
ATTGTCGTCGCCGACATTCTCACAGATCTCAACGTTGGCGCCGTCCATCGTACCGAGAGTTACGGCACCGTTGATCATGAACTTCATGTTACCTGTACCGGATGCCTCGAGACCAGCCGTGGAGATCTGCTCTGATACATCTGCAGCAGGGAAGATCTTCTCGCCGTTGGAAACGTTGTAGTTCTCGATGAATACGACCTTGAGCCTGCCCTTCATATCAGGATCGCTGTCGATGAGCTTGGCGATCTCATTGATGAACTTGATGATAGCCTTGGCACGGAAGTATCCGGGAGCTGCCTTTGCACCGAAGATGATGGTTACAGGGGGAAGATCCAGCTTGGGATTCTCCTTGATCCTGTCATAGAGGTTGAGGGCATAGATAGCATTGAGGAGCTGTCTCTTGTACTCGTGGAGCCTCTTGATCTGTACATCGAAGATGGAATCGGGATTGAGCTCGATATCATGTACCTTCTTGAGGTGTGTAGCGAGCTGCTCCTTCTTCTGCTTCTTGATGGCAAGGAGCTTCTTCATTACCTTGGGATCATCCTTATACTTCTCGAGCTTCTTAAGGTCCTCGAGATGTGTAACCCACTTATCGTTGCCGAGGAGCTCGGTGATAAGGGCTGCAAGCTCGGGATTACATGTCCTGAGCCATCTTCTGGGTGTTACACCGTTTGTCTTGTTGGAGAACTTCTCAGGATAGATCTGGTACCAGTCCTTGAGTGTCTCGTTCTTGAGGATGTCAGTGTGGAGAGCTGCAACGCCGTTTACGGAGTGTGATCCGTAGATAGCCAGCCATGCCATCTGGACCTTGCCGTCTGCAAGAGGGCTCATCCTGTCGATAAGCTCGGAATGGAGGCCTGCCTCGTACATCTGGGCACGGAACTGGTTGTTGATACCCTCGACGATCTCGAAGATCCTGGGGAACAGGAACCTGAAGATGGAGATATCCCACTTCTCAAGAGCCTCAGCCATGATGGTGTGGTTGGTATATGCGAAGGTCTCCTTAACGATCTCCCAGGCCTTTGTCCACTCGATGCCGTTCTCGTCAACGAGGATCCTCATGAGCTCGGGGATACCGATAACGGGGTGTGTATCGTTGAGCTGGATGGTGTTGTACTTAGCGAAATCGGAAAGATCCTCACCGTGTACCTTCTTGTACTGTCTTACGATATCCTGCAGGGATGCGGAAACGAAGAAATACTGCTGTCTTACACGGAGTACCTTACCGTCGTAGGATGTATCGTTGGGATAGAGCACTCTCCAGATATCGTTTACCCTGTTTCTCTCGATGACAGCATCATCAAATCTCTGGGAATTGAAGAGATTGAAGTCGAAGTCCTGGGCAGGCTCAGCCTTCCACAGTCTCAGACGGTTGATGTTATTTGTGCCGTAACCGGTGATGGGCAGGTCATAAGGGATAGCCCAGACATCGATATCGTTGTAGTGGACCTTGACCTTCTCATCATATCTTGCAGGTGTGAAGGGATAACCTCTCTCCATCCATGCATCGGGATATTCCTTCTGGAAACCGTTCTCGATGGCCTGACGGAAGAGTCCGTAGCGGTAAAGGATACCGTAGCCGTTAACGGGAAGGTTAAGTGTTGCACATGAATCCAGGAAACATGCTGCAAGTCTTCCGAGACCGCCGTTTCCAAGAGCAGGATCGATCTCCTCCTCAAGGATGTCAGTAAGGTCATATCCGAAGGAAGCCAGAGCCTCCTTAGCCTGATCGTAGATACCGAGATTTACAAGGTTGTTGAGGAGTGATCTTCCCTCAAGGAACTCAGCAGACAGATAGTGAGCCTGTCTTACCTTGGAATACTTCTCTCTTGTCTTCTGGAAATCGTCTGAGATGATCTCGACGACGCTCTTGCTCAATGCAGTCCAGTAATCTCTTGCAGTCGCATTTTCAAGAGACATACCTGTCTCAGCCTTTACGTGGGACTGCATCTTCTCTTCTAACATCTTTGCTGTTATTTCTTTTGCCATAACAAACCGACACCTTCCGCGAGGTGCCCCTCCTTTACAGTCAAAGTAGTCTTTTAAACCACACTGATTTTATCAGTTTTTGACCCTTTAGGTCAATTTGAACAATAGATTTTAGAAGACTTTATATAAGGTTGATAAAATTGGGGGGATATATTAGAATTTTGTTATTAAAAATGATGGAGACACCAATGGATCTAATGGCTTGTATCATCGTCGCAGCCCTTCTGGGAGCGGCGGTCGGTTTTTCAGTAACATACCTTTTCAAGATACTCCCCGAGAGCTGGCTTCAGGACTATGGCTATGACGAGAAATCCCCTGATTTCCGCCTTGCAAAGAGGATGAAACTGGTCCCCCACGGAGTGATCTCAGCTGTTTTCTGTACTGCAGCCTATGTTTCCACGGTAGCCTCCCTTTTCGAGAGATATTTTGTGGTCTTCAGGCCCTTCCATATATGCGTTATCCTGCTCCTGGTGCCCGTGGTAGTCATCGTAATGATGTCCGACAGGCTCAACAGGATAATCCCGGATGAATGTTCCCTTTTCATACTGATACTGGGCATCCTGGCCTATGTGGGAGACATCACCGAGAAGACATACTGGTTCTCCAACGACACAAAGTGGTATATCCCCCTGCTCAACAGGGTCATCGCCATGGTTGCAGGATACGGTCTTCTCTGGATCATCAACTTCCTGTGCGTCACCTTCCTGGGCAAGGAGGGCATGGGACAGGGCGACATGAAGCTCCTGGGAGCCTGCGGTTTCCTGGTGGGATGCTATGGCATCATCGTCCTTCTCTATGTAGGCTTTGTATCAGCCCTCTTCTTCGCCATTCCCCTCTTCATCAGAAAGAGGATCAGGATCGCCAGGGAGAAAAAGGAGATAGCAAACAGCGAGGATCCGGCTGCCAAGCGCCGTGAGATTGCCATAAGAAAGAAGAACATGCACTTCGCCGACGACCCGGATTATCTTGCCTTTGGTCCATTCCTGGCCTTCGGAGCCGTTGTATACCTTGCTTTTGAGGGATTCTTCTACTGGCACCTCATCGGATTCTTTATCATCTCGGGGTTGACTTTCTGATATGAGCAGCCAGCGTCCGGAGTTTTCAGTACTGATGAAATATCACTTCGGTAAGCCTCAGGCCATGACCTGGAGCTACCCCATAATGGTCATGACCATACTCCTGACCCTCTTTTATGTCATCAGATGCTTCCTTCCCTCCGACGAAGCGGCCATTCCCGCCACTTCCCTCATCGGATTCTCCATATTCGTACCCATAGTCACCATATTCTGTCTGGTGCTCCCCTCCCTCTATCTCCTCCGCGGCCAGTATGACATGCTGGTGGGAAGATATGCAGGCGTGGGCGTTCTGGTGACCTCCTGCCTTTCAGGAGTCCCCCTGATGCTCATCAGCACCTCGCTTTATAACCTTTTCGCCTGGCTCTGGCTCCATACGGGAGCTTCCATGGTCTATCCCGCTTTCCTTTATTTCGGCGGAACAGCCTCCACTTCAGCCAGGATCCTGTCTGTCCTTACGGACACTGTTATCCCGGGTTTTGGAGCCTCCATGTTCTTTTTCGGAGTGCTCTGGTCCAGGTTCCGTTCCAAAGAGCGCATGGTGGGCTATATCATCATCGGCCTGACCTATGCCCTGTACGGTCTTGACCTGATAAACTTCCCCTCGCTCTTTATCATCGGCTTCTGGTGCGCATTCCTGAGGTCAAAGAGCATGAGCATCTTCGGCCCCTTCCTGTGCCTTGTAGGATGCCGTATCACTGACTTTTTCCTTGCCGGAACCCTGTCAAAGGTGGATATCATGACCACCGTGGCTTATTCCGACATCGATGCCACATATCTTTATGCTTCGCTGCCTTCACTGTTCATCGGCTTTATCCTCCTTTCTTTCTTCATGAGGATACTGAACGATTTCAACAGTTCCTACGTTACGAAGGAAGAGGACGGCGAGGACGACTCAAGGATCCCTTCATTTGACAGAGGCATAAACCTTTCCATCGTATTATCCGCTGTCCTTATGCTCGTCCTCTGGGTCATGCTTTTCAAAGGAGTCCATTTATGAACGAGAGTGAGAGATATACAAGAGATAAAGCAGCTGTAATGAGTATGATCAAGTTCATCCTGATCGTCCTCATCTTCTGTGCCATAGCATTCTGCGCCACAAAGATCGTGGTGGTACTCGTTCCCTTCCTCATAGGATTCCTTCTGGCCAAGACCAGCTTTGCCATCGCAGGACTCTTTGTGGACAAGGATATGAAAAAGGCGGCTGCCAAGAAGAGAAGAAAAAAGATCGCCATAATAGTCTATGTGATCCTCCTGATCATCATCGCCATAGCTCTTATCTGGTGCTGTTTCTCACTTGTAGGACAGATAATGAGGGCCGTGGACTCCCTGACAAGGCTCGCCAATGAATTCGATATCCAGGAGTGGGGCAACGCCCTTGTGGAAAAGGTATCCTCCATCGACACCAGGTTTATGACCCAGGGTATGAAGGACAGCCTCGAAAACAACCTGGTCTCCCTGTGGGGAAATATGGTAGCCAAGATACCTGCCGTACTCTCGGCAGTCCTCGCCGCCATCTGGGGCCTTATCGGCAATATCCCCTACGGCATCTTCGTTGTCATCTGCGTTATCCTCAGCGGTTACTATTTCATAAACGACGGATCAAAGGTACTCCGTTTCTATATGAAGAACGTTCCCAACAGACAGTTCCGCCTGAAGTCCATATCCCTTATAAACGACCTGGCGGTAACTCTCTTCCGCGCCCTCGGCGGATATCTGCTGCTCCTTATAATCACCACTGTAGAAGCCTGGGCAGCCTTCCGTCTGGCAGGCGTAGACTACGCCATCATCCTGGCCCTGATCACAGGTCTTATCGACTTCCTGCCGGTACTTGGCATCAGCGCCACCATGGTACCCGTAATGATCTACTGCGGCGTTAAGGGAGATTACACGGCTGTTGCCATCCTTATAGTCGCAATGACACTTATGACCATCATCAGAAGGGTCATCGAACCCCCTATCCTTGGAAAGAC
>CACXGG010000142.1 GCA_902767145.1 Oscillospiraceae bacterium
AAAAAGCACTGGACCTTATATTTCCTGAAATACCCGAAGATCGTCCTCATTTGATCAGCCTATAAGTTCCTCCATCATCTTACTGCAGACCTTATAGACTTCTTCTGCATCACATGTAAGATACTTTCCGTCTTCATAGAGGATATCGCCGTTGATCATGGTCATCTTTACGTTTCCGGGATCTCCGCTGTAGACCAGGTTCCTTCTAAAATTATTATCAGGCTGCATATTGGGATCTTTCATACCGATCCTGATGATATCGGCGGTCTTACCTTCCTCAAGGCAGTCACAGCCGTCAAGGCCCATACACTTAGCACCGCCTGTTACTGCTGCGCTGAGTATGGTCTCGGGCTTTACTGCCAGGGGATCATTCTTTACGACATTTGAGAGCACCGTATCAAGATACATCTCCCTGAACATATTAAGGGAGTTGTTGGATCCTGCACCGTCTGTTCCCACTGCAATATTTATGCCCTTTTCGATAAAGGCATGGACCGGCGCGATACCGCTGGCCAGCTTTAAGTTGGAGCAGGCATTAAATACTGCATAAAGACCTTTTTCCTTATAGATCTTCATGTCCTCATCATCAAACCATACGCAGTGGAATCCGCCGCCTCCGAAGTCATAAAGACCGAGCTTATCAAAGAGCTTAGCCGGAGACATTCCGTATCTTCCCACGCATCCCACATTCTCTGCATTTGTCTCTGAGATATGGGCAAAGACGGGAGCCTCATGTCTGTGGGCTATATCGGAGATGCGCTTCATGATATCTTCCGAAGTGGTATATTCCGCATGAAATCCCAGCTTATAGGAAATAAGGGGACCCATTTCGTTATATCTCAGATATTCATCCTCCAGCACGTCGATGCCGCCGAAGTCGTTTACGGATCCGCAGAATACATGGCGGAATCCTGTCTCCTTAACGGCTCTTACAACGCCCTCGGGCTTGAAGTACATATCGAAGCAGGCTGTGACACCAGATCTTAGATACTCGAGATATCCAAGCTTTGTAAACCAGAAGATGTTGTCCTCCGTGAGCTTTCCCTCTATGGGGAAGATAGCCTTGTGAAGCCAGTCATCCAGGGCATAGTTATCAGCCAGGGACCTGGCGAAGGTCATTGCTGTATGGGTATGGGCATTTTTAAATCCCGGCATGAGGACATCGCCGTCAAGATCTATCTCCCGGTCAAAGGTCTCTCCTTCACAGGGGCCCTCACCTATATAGGTGATCCTGCTTCCGTCTGTATGAAGTTCACCATTTACCATCTCAAGGTCAGTTCCCCTGAGGATCTTTCCGTTATAGAATCTTATCTTCATCTTATTTCCCTTTCTCTTACAGGAATGGTGCTGCAAGTCTCAGTATGGAATTTGCCAGCCTTACGAGACCCGGTGCCGTCTTTTTGTATCTTTCGGTGACTTCCCTGCACTCGTTAAAGGTTTTCGAGAAGTCGCGCTTTATGTCTGTTATCACTTCGTTGTTATAGATGAGCACGCCGTTTTCGAAGTGATGGTAGAAACTTCTGTAGTCAAGATTGATGGTTCCGCAGGTGGCGAACACATCATCGGAGATGCCCATCTTTGCATGGCAGAATCCCGGAGTATATTCGTAGATCCTGACATTATACTTTGCCAGCTCAGAGTAGTAGGACTTGGTGACCAGGTTGATGATCCTCTTGTCGGGGATCCCGGGAACTATAACCCTTACATCCACTCCCCTCTGGGCTGCCAGCTGGAAGGCTCTTGTTATCTCTCCCGTGAGGATAAGGTATGGTGTTATGAACCAGACATAGTCTTCAGCCGTATTGATAATGGTCATATAGACATTCTCGCCTGTAGGCTCATCATCTATAGGGCTGTCGGCATAGGGACAGATATAGCCTCTCTCGGTCTTCTGCTCTTTGGCTTTATTGAAATACCTTCCGTAATCGGTATCCCTGCCCTTTTTCCTGGATACTCCCCACATCTCCAGGAACATGGAGGTGATATTATCCACTGCAGGTCCTTCGATGCGGACTCCTGTATCTTTCCAGTAACCGTAGGGACTGGTGACGTTAAAATACTCATTGGCGATATTAAATCCGCCTGTATAAGCCACCCTGCCGTCGATGATAGTATATTTCCTGTGGTCCCTGTTATTTATGAAGAGGTTAAATACCGGCATCATGGGATTAAATACCCTGGCCTTTATACCGTCCCTCTCCATGAGCTTTATAAAGTCGTGGTTTATGAAGACAAAGCTGCCTATATCATCATAGAGTATCCTGACCTCAACGCCTTCCTCTGCTTTTTTCTTAAGGACTTCATGGATCCTGGCAAAGGACTCCTTATGCTCGATGGCATGATATTCCATAAAGATAAAGTCTTCAGCCTTCTTAAGATCTTTGATCATATCGTCAAGTGCCAGGGATGCCTCGGGGAAGAACTTTATATCAGTATCGTCATATGAAGGATAACCCGCGTAATCCTTAAGATATCTGAAGATATTCTTCGCCCTTCTGCTGTCCTTTCCTATCTCTCCGAGAAGATCCTTCTTTCTTTTGATGAAAGGTGTGACTTCGGAACTGATCTCCGTAAAACGCCGCCTTATCCTCCAGGTATTACTTGAGATCTCAAGGACTACCAGCAGCAGGACTCCTATGAAGGGTGCCGCCAGTATCAGGATGATAATGGGCACCTTCATGGAGACGTTACTGTTATTTTCGTTGATGGCCACCACCAGGAGCAGGGCAAAGAACTCCACGAGTACGCTTAGAATCGGGTACTTGTTTACAAGACCCCACATTATGGCAAAAAGCCAGTAAAACTGGACGATAAGGAGCATAGCGGCAAGAATAACCCTGCCGATACTGTTCTTTATCGAGGTCTTCTTTTCCCGCGGACCGTAGCGCCCCTTCCTTTTTGGTGTCATCAGATATTCTCGATAAATGCCTTATATGCCAGGTATGTATAGTAAAGATCTATCTTGGAGATGACCTCGTAAGGTGCGTGCATGGACCATACGGGTACGCCGGCATCGATAACGTTCATACCGAACTTAGCCATATATGCGGAGATGGTTCCGCCGCCGCCTGCATCCACCTTTCCAAGCTCGCCTGTCTGCCAGGGGATGGAATTCTTTTCGAAGATACCCGTGATCTCAGCTACGAAATCTCCTGTAGCCTCGTTTGTTCCTGACTTGCCCCTTGCGCCCACATACTTCTCAAGCTTAAGGCCGTGGGACATGTAAGCGGAGTTTCTGGGATCAGATACTGAAGCATACTTGGGATCATATGCATTTGAAACGTCCGTGGACAGCATCTTTGATGCGGCAAGAGCCTTCCTGAATGTAAGGATATCTACTGTTCCGTCTCCCTGCTTTGCCACGATCTCCATAAGGAAGTTCTCATAGAGCATGGACTGGGCACCGGAATTTGCATAGGATCCGATCTCCTCCTTGTCAGTGAGCATGCATACGCAGGTCTTGGCAGGTCTTTCCTGTGCAAGTGTAGCCATAAGTGCAGGATATGCGCAGACCTTATCGTCGTGGCCGTAGCCTGCGATGAAGGCACGGTCGAATCCAACGTCTCTTGCCTTTGCTGCAGGAACGATCTCCAGCTCTCCCGTTACGAAGTCCTTTTCAACGATGCCGTACTTATCGTTAAGGTACTTGAGGACATATGCCTTGTAGGGTTCCTTCTCGGACTCCTTATCCTTGGACTTCAGGGGCATACCGCCGATGACGACTGTAAGGTCCTCTCCGGGGATGAACTCGGAAGCATTCTTCTTCATCTGCTCATTCCCAAGATGAGGAAGAAGGTCTGTGATGTAGAAGATGGGATCACTGTCATCCTCACCGATGACGATATCGTGCTTCTTGCCGTCTGTGGTATAGATAACACCGTGGATGGCAAGGGGGATGGTGGTCCACTGATACTTCTTGATGCCGCCGTAGTAGTGGGTCTTGAAGTAAGCTGCCTCTGTATCCTCGTAGACGGGATTGGGCTTAAGGTCCAGCCTGGGTGAATCAACATGTGCTCCCAGGATGTTCATTCCGTCAGCTGCAGGCTTCTTGCCGATGACTGCCAGGAGAAGTCCCTTATCCTTAACGGAAGCGTAGACCTTGTCTCCTGCCTTCAGTGTCTTTTTCTTGGAGATATCCTTGAATCCGAGATCCTCGGCAGCAGCTATGGAGTTAGCTACAAACTCCCTCTCTGTCTTGGAGATATCAAGGAAAGACTTATACTCCTCGGCAAAATCCATGCATGCTTCAAGATCATCCTTTTTGATGTCCTTGTAAAGGTTCGGGAATTCCGCGAACAACTTTTTGTCTTTAGCCATAAACATTACCTCTTTTACTGATTTTTTACCCATATATGATATCATTAAAAATAATAAATAGACCAACGGAAAGAGCAAAAAATGTATACGGACACACATAATCACACCATAGAGTTTTCACCCGATGCCAAGATGACCATCGATGATCTTGTATCCTCTGCCCTTGTAAGGAATATAGGAAGGATCGGAATTACTGAACACTATGAGATCGACAACCCCGATCCCGGTGATAATATACGCACCTTCGACCTTCAGGCCTATGACAGGGCTTTTAAGCAGTGGACAGCAAAGTATGAGGGAAAGATCGAGCTTCTCAAGGGCATCGAATTCGGATACCAGACCACCACAGCAGAGAAGATCGATAAGACAGTGGATGAAAACGACTTTGATATCGTACTTTTAAGTAACCACCTGTTCGGAAACAGGGATGTCTACTTCAGCAGTACGGTCTATAAGACGGAGCGTAAAGAGCGCCACAGGACCTATATAGGAAAGATGGCGGAGATGGCTGACAGATGCAGAGATTACGATGTCATCGCCCACTTCGATTATGTAAACAGATATAATCCCGTAAAAGACGAGACAGTCTTCTACGACGACTGTCCCGGGGAATTCGATGCACTCTTTGAAACCATAATAAGCAGAGAAAAAGCCCTTGAGATCAATACGAGATCCATAGAAGCCCAGATAAGGAAGTCCTCTTCCCACATCATGCCGGACAGGAAGATCATCGAAAGATATATAGAGATGGGCGGAAAGCTCATATCCCTGGGTTCTGATTCCCACAGTCCCGAGACAATAGGGATCCACTTCGGAAATACAGCTGAATACCTTAAGTCCCTGGGAATAAACGAAGTCTGTTACTTCAAGGGCAGAAAGATCTTTACGGAAGAGATCTGATCAGGCCTCGAACTCCGCATCTGCATTCTGAAGCTCATAGACATACCAGGAATTCTCATACTTATAAGTGATGAGATATACGTCAGATGAAACGTAGTCAGTGTCTTCTATAAAGTAGACCCTGAGCTTGACGATATTTATCTCGGCGATCAGTGATTCATCCAGGTCATGGAAGAATGCGATATTTTCACGCATGATATCTTCGTCGTATCCGTTTTCCTCGGTATAGTCGTTATAGGCTGTATACTGTGTTCCGTAGAACTTGTAGTTGGGATCGGTGGTATTGGTATATTCCGCAAAGGGATCATTTCCCTCCTCTATGATCTCGTCATAGAGTCCCTCGGGATAGCAGGCATAAAAGAGCGTCTCATCCTTGGAAAATACTGACTGGATAAATCCCCTGGCCACATTTGATGAGGACATATGTACATCATTTACGGTAACGGGATCATCTATCTTTACGGAATTGCCGCACGCTGTAAATGAGGTGAGCATTACTCCTGCCAGGATAATTACAGAAAGGACCTTCTTTATCATCTATCTTCTCCTTGAGTCAGCTTTTTTACAAAATCCAGATATTCGGTGATCTTCTTTTCATAACCTATATCCGTAGGTTCATAATATACCACATCTTTCACCTTATCAGGCATATACTGCTGATATGTGATGTGATACGGGAAATCGTGGGGATATTTATATCCAACGGAATAGCCAAGATCCTCCATCCCCTTGGCCGGGGCATTTCTAAGATGCATGGGGACTGCTCCCGTATCCTTTGTCCTGACATCTGCCAGAGCCTTATCAACTGCCAGATATGATGCATTTGACTTAGGTGATGTTGCAACAGCGATGGCAGCTTCCGCCAGGGGTATCCTGGCTTCCGGCATTCCAACGGCTGCAGCACACTGATACGCGGCAACAGCGATAAGGAGTGCATTGGGATTAGCAAGTCCCACATCTTCCGAAGCGCAGATCATTATACGTCTTGCAAGAAATTCAATGTCCTCACCTGCCTCCAGGGCTCTTGAAAGATAGAGGACTGCGGCATTGGGATCAGAGCCCCTCATGGACTTGATCATGGCGCTTATATTGTCATAATGGTTCTCTCCGTCCTTATCGAAAAGGACTGTTCTCTTCTGCATACAGTCGGAGATGATCTCATCTGTTATCTGTATGGATCCGTCAGCTGAAGGAGCCGTGGTTATCACTGCCAGTTCCAGTGCCTTAAGGGCATTTCTTCCGTCTCCTCCCGCAAGGCCGGCGATCTTCCTCAATGTGTCCTCGGAGATCCTGACATCAGTATTTCCATATCCCCTTTCGGGATCAGTGAGGGCGTTTTTCAGGATCTGCACCACATCATCCTCTGTAAGGGAGTGAAGCTGCAGCACCGTGGATCTTGAAACAAGAGCCTTATTCACCTCAAAGAAGGGATTCTCGGTGGTGGCACCGATGAGGACGACAGTCCCGTCCTCAACAAAAGGAAGGAGTGCATCCTGCTGGAGTTTATTGAACCTGTGGATCTCATCGATAAACAGCACGGTCCTCCTGCCTTCCGACAGGATGGGATTCGTGGCATCAGCTATGACGTTCTTGATATCTCCCACGCCGGCAGTAACGGCGTTAAGGGTCTCGAACCTGGAGGATGTGGAATTGGCAACTACCCTGGCAAGGGCAGTCTTTCCTGTTCCCGGAGGACCGAAAAGGATGATCGAGGACAGACGGTCTGCCTCGATCATCCTTCTTAACATCTTTCCTTTTCCGATAATATGCTCCTGACCGACGTACTCCGACAGGGTTCTCGGAGCCATACGGAAAGCCAGGGGTCTTCTATTATCGTCAGTCATTACTTAAGATCGGGATAGATAGGATACTTAGCTGTAAGAGCAGCTACACGGTCGATTACTTCCTGCTTCCTGTTCTCGTAATCATAGATGCAGATGGAGATAAGATCAGCGATCTCGACCATATCCTCTTCCTTCATGCCTCTTGCTGTTACAGCAGCTGTACCTACACGTACACCGGATGTAATGAAGGGCTTCTCAGGATCCCAGGGGATCGTATTCTTATTAGCTGTAATGTTGCAGTCGTCAAGACGGAGCTGGAGTTCCTTACCTGTGATGCCTGTACCGCGAAGGTCGATGAGCATGAGGTG
>CACXGG010000143.1 GCA_902767145.1 Oscillospiraceae bacterium
ACGGCTGGTAAGTGTCTGGTCGAGTTCCAGATCACCGATGATGTTACGGAGTGTTGTAGCGGAAAGGTTCTCGATAGCGGAGATCGGGCGCTCGATGCCGTATGCGAAGAGCTTGGGATCTACGATCTGATAGAAGAGAACTGTATCGATCTGCATTGTAACGTTATCCTTTGTGATAACGGCCTGAGGTGCAAAGTCTGCTACCTTCTCCTTAAGTGTGATCTTCTTGGCTACTCTGTCGATTACCGGTACCTTGAAGTGGATACCTGTATCCCATGTTGTCTTATATGTACCAAGGCGCTCGATGATGAATGTTGTTGCCTGAGGTACTACCTTGATGCATGAGATTGCAAAAATGATAAGAATTACTGCGATAACGATTGCTACGATATGCATTTTATTTTCCTCCTAAATGATATTCCTTGTATGATTATTCCTCGTTTTCAACTCTGACCTTAACGCCTTCCATCGAGATGACCTTGACTTTTGTCCCCTCCTCGATGGTCTTGTCAGCCTTTGCGCTCCAGACCTGGCCCATTACCTTGATCTGTCCCTTGCCCTCGATGGGATCGATAGTCTTGATGACTATACCTTCCTTGCCGATGACACGGTCTGCGTTAGTAGGCTCCAGCTCTCTCTTGTGCTTCTGATCGAGCATAGGCTTTACCCATATCATGCAGATTATAAAGCAGATGACAGAAACTGCTACCATCGCTATAAGCTGCCCCGTCTCGGATACTCCGCACAGATCGAGTACCGCGGCTACTGCACAACCTGCAGCGCACCAGATCGTGGTAAGTCCGAGTGTGATCGCTTCAATAATAAGGAAGACAACTGTAAGGACTGCCCAGATCACCCACATAGGGATACCCATGACCATAGTGTTATACCTCCCTTTCGTAATATTAAATTGATATTATCATCAGGGATTTTTGTTTTCAATAAAAGGGAGACCAACTTATACAATTCTTTAACTTTGGTAAATCATTGCTTTAGGAACCGCATTATTGCGGCAGTTCACGCCACTTTTCCCAGTCGTAGAACACCTCTTCAAGGGTAAGTCCGTGGGGTGGAAGTGTCTTTCCTGCGTTCTCTCTTTCGGGGTGCTCGAAAAGCCCTGCCACATCATCTACCGTCAGCTTTCCGATGCCCACATAAAGAAGCGTTCCTGCGATGATCCTCACCATATTGTAAAGAAAAGCCTCTCCCCTTACCTCGATCTCGACGACTCCGGAGGGCGTCTTCTCCACGTTGACGGAGAAGAGCTTTCTTATGGTGGTATTCGCGGAGCTTCCCGCCGCACAGAAAGCCGCGAAATCGTGCTCCCCCGCCATAAGGGCGGCGGCAGATCTCATGAGCTCTATGTCGGGAGAATATGTGCAGAAATATGAATACCTTTCCAGAAGGGGACTTCTTGTCTGTCCGCAGAAGATCCTGTACACATATCTCTTCCCCAGGGTATTAAACCTTGCATTAAAGTCGGGCTTAACATAGTATGCCCTTTTCGCGGAAAGATCCGGTGGAAGGAGTGAATTAAGAGCCAGGGGGATCTTATCTTCGGGTATAAAAAACGGGACGTCCGCGGAGGAAACGTGCTCCCTTGCGTGAACACCTGAATCCGTCCTTGAACATCCCGTTACTTTTATATCAGTCTTATACAGCTCTGACAGAGCCTTATTCAGTTCCTCCTGAACGCTCCTGCCGTTATCCTGGATCTGAAATCCTACGAAATCAGTTCCGTCATATTCACATGTCAGAGCGATGCGGGGCATATCTTATCAGACAGCGCTCTTCTTACCGTCGAGACCGTCGTCTACACATGACTTACCCATCATGGCAGCTCCGACGATACCTGCATCATTACCCATCTCAGCGAGCTTGATGGTGGTCTTCTTTACGCCGGGTCCGAAGTAAGGCCTGGACATTGTCTTCTCCTGAAGAGGGATAAGGAGGGGATCACCCTCGTTGCAGACACCGCCTCCGATAACGAGTACCTCGGGCATGAATGTGTTGATGGCATTTGCAAGACCGTCAGCCATGTAATCTGTATACATATCTACGACCTTTGCACCGGCCTCGTCACCCAGCCTCTGAGCCTCGAAGGCTGTCTTGCCGCTGACCTTTCCGTCTCTTGCGATGAGCTCGTTGAGCTTGGAGTCAGGGTTAGCTTCTGCAGCTTCCCTTGTCATCCTGATAAGCGCGCTTGCGGAGCTGTATGCCTCGAAGCATCCCTTTCTTCCGCAGGAGCACTGCTGTCCGCCGGATACGATTACCGTATGTCCGAACTCGGAACCTGCCTGGTTGAATCCTGAATAGATCCTTCCTCTTACGATGACACCTGCACCTACGCCTGTCCCCAGAGTGATGGTAACAGATTCCTTTGTGCCCTTTGCAGCACCTGCGACTGCCTCAGCCATAGCTGCACAGTTTGCGTCATTATCGATATATACAGGGAGATCTACGACTTCCCTGATGAGAGCTCTCATGGGTGCCATGTTGAAGGGAAGGTTGTTTGAGTAAACAAGTACGCCTGCCTCATTATCGGGTGTTCCGGGGGAACCGATACCGATGGCGCTGATATCCTCGAGCTTGAGGGAAGCATCCTCGATGACCTTGAGAGCAAGAGTACCCATATCATGGATGATCTCCTCCATGGGACGCTCAGCCCTTGTCTTGATGCTGTCCTTGTTGAGCATCTCGCCGCTGTCTGTTACGATACCGGCCTTGATATTCGTGCCTCCGAGATCTATACCTACATAGTATGCCATTGGAGTTTCTCCTTCTTATGTTTTTTTTAACGGGCGCCCGAAAAAATGCGCCTAAATATTTTAACACAACAGAGCGCCTTTTGTCTTTATCTTATAAGAAAATCCACCACCACGGGAACAGCGGCACCAAAGGCGAAAACGACTGCCACGGCCACATCCCTCAAAGTGATCTTAAGAGGGTTGAGCTTAGTCCTTCCCTCACCGCCTCTGTAGCATCTGGCATCCATGGCCACCGCCAGTTCCTCAGCCCTCTTGAAGCTGGATACGAACAGGGGCACCAGCACCGTGATGTAGCCTTTGACCCTGTTGATCAGAGAACCGTTGTCATACTCCGCACCCCTGGACATCTGGGCCTTCATTATCTTGTCAGTCTCGATGGCGAGAGTGGGGATGAACCTTAGTGCGATGGACATCATCATGGCCATCTCATGTACCGGCACCTTTATGACCTTCAATGGTGCGAAAAGGCTCTCCAGCGCATCTGAGAGCTTAAGGGGCGTGGTGGTAAGTGTCAGTATCACCGACGTGGATAATATGAGGAACATAAGCCTCAGTGCCATGAGCACAGCCATATATGCACCCTCATCAGTAAAGGAGATGAAATGCCAGGAGAAAAGGATCTCTCCGCCTCTGATGGAGAAAAGGTTTATCAGGAATATAAATGCCGCCAGGGGGATCACCGGCTTCACCGTGGACCATACGATCCTGGGAGGGATCTTCGCGATGATATACTGGACCAGTGTCACTATACCCGCCAGGAGAAGTCCCCAGCCTGTCTTGAGCATAAAGATGGATACGAGATAAAGAAGATAAAGTACCGCCTTTACCCTGGGATCCGTGGTATGAAGGACCGATCCGGTCTCATAGTATCTTCCGAGGCTGATCTTATCGGTCATGTCCGCCTCCCTTGTGCCTTAAGACACATGACACTATGGCCGAAGCTTCGTCCGCCACGTTATTCTTCGTATCTTCAAAGACGATGCCCTTGAAATGACCTGCCAGCTCCGCCTTTACACAGTCGGAGAAATCATAGAGTATAGGTCTCAGTATTCCTGTCTTCGATGTAAAGGAAGCATCTGAAAAGAGTTCTCCCGGGGTCTTCACCGCCATGATCCTTCCGTCCCTGATGCAGCAGATCCTGTCGCAGATCCTTGCAGCCTCATCCATGTTATGGGATACGATGACGATGGTGCATCCTTTTGCCCGGAGTCCCTTTATAAGGGATATCATCTCCCTCTTTCCCCTGGGATCCAGACCCGAGGCAGGTTCATCCAGCACGAGTATCTCAGGCTTCATGACCAGGACACCTGCAATGGCTACACGCCTCTTCTGTCCTCCGGACAGGTCAAAGGGACTGAGCTCCAGGAAATCTGAAGTAAGTCCCACCATCTCCAGAGCAGTTATTACCCGCTCCTTCTTCTCTTCATCAGACAGGCCGCTCTTCCTTATGCCGTAGGAAACATCCTTATAGACTGTCTCCTCGAAGAGCTGGTACTCGGGATACTGGAAGACAAGTCCCAC
>CACXGG010000144.1 GCA_902767145.1 Oscillospiraceae bacterium
GAATATCTGGAAGAATGATTACTCAAAGTCAAAGGAGATCCTTGACGCACTTAAGGCTATCGCAGCTGAAGATGACATCATCATCGGTACATCCTGTTCTCTTCTTCACGTTCCTTACACACTGAAGAGCGAGACAAAACTTAAGGAAGAATACAAAGCCCACTTTGCTTTTGCAGAGGAGAAGCTTTCCGAGCTTAAGGATCTTTCCTCCCTTAGTGATGAGATCCTCTCTGCCAACAAGGCGCTTTTCGCAGGACGCCCGGATGTTTTCGATGCAGAAGTACAGGGACGCGTTTCTTCTATTAAGGAGGAGGACTACACCCGTCTTCCCGTTTTCGAGGAGAGAATGGCTATCCAGAACGATATCCTGAAGCTTCCCCTCTTCCCCACCACCACCATCGGATCCTTCCCCCAGACAGACGATGTCAGGAAGAACCGCCGCGCCTTCAAGAACGGTGAGATCTCAAAGGATCAGTATGTTGAGTTCAACAAGGGAAAGATCAAAGAGTGCATAGAGCTTCAGGAGAAGCTTGGCCTTGATGTCCTGGTACATGGTGAGTACGAGAGAAACGACATGGTAGAGTACTTCGGAGAGCACCTTTCCGGCTATCTCTTCACAGAGAAGGCATGGGTACTTTCCTACGGTACGAGATGCGTTAAGCCCCCCATCATCTGGGGTGACGTCTCAAGAAAGACACCCATCACCGTGGAGTGGTCAAAGTATGCCCAGAGCCTTACGGACAAGCCTGTAAAGGGAATGCTCACAGGTCCCGTTACTATCCTCAACTGGTCCTTCCCCAGAGAAGATATCTCCATCAAGGAGAGCATCCTTCAGATCGCCCTGGCTATCCGCGATGAGGTCCTGGACCTGGAGGCAAACGGCATCGGCATCATCCAGATCGACGAGGCAGCCCTCCGCGAAAAGCTCCCCCTTAGAAAATCCGACTGGTACAGCGAATATCTTGATTTCGCCATCCCTGCCTTCAGGCTTGTACACAGCGGCGTAAAGCCTGAGACACAGATCCATACACATATGTGCTACAGCGAGTTTACAGATATCATCCCTGCCATCGATTCCATGGATGCTGACGTCATCACCTTCGAGGCATCACGTTCCGATCTTACCATCCTTGACTCCCTCAAAGAGAACAACTTCAAGACCCAGGTAGGTCCCGGCGTATACGATATCCACAGTCCCCGTGTTCCCTCCACAGAGGAACTGGTGGGCCAGCTCACAAAGATCAGGACAAAGACAGACGACAGTAAGCTCTGGGTAAATCCCGACTGCGGCCTTAAGACAAGAGGCACGGAAGAGACTGTAAAGAGCCTTGCCAACCTGGTAGAGGCAGCAAAGATCATAAGGCAGAGATAAGAGATGAAGATAGCTGACATCTACAAAAAGGATAAGAGATCTCTTTCCTTCGAGATATTTCCTCCGAAAAAGGATTCGGAACTTAAGAGCATCGACGAGACCCTGGACGTCCTGTGCGAGCTCAGGCCCGACTTCATAAGCGTCACCTTCGGCGCCGGAGGAGGTCTCGACACGAGCAGGACCGTGGAGATCGCAAAGACCATCAAGCACAGGTACAATGTGGAACCCGTGGTCCATCTCACCTCCCTTCACTACAGCAAAGAGGAGATCGACTCCTTTGCAGATGTCCTTGAGGCGGAGGGCATCGAGAACATCCTGGCACTTCGCGGGGACAGGACTCCCCTGGTGGCCGAAAAGGATGATTTCCACCATGCCTCCGACCTCATCTCCTATCTCAGGAAAGATCATGACTTCTGTTTCCTGGGGGCATGTTATCCCGAGTGCCACCCCGAGTCCTCTGACAGGATAAATGACATGAAGGGGCTGAAGCAGAAAGTGGATGCAGGAGCATCGGTCCTTATATCCCAGCTGTTCTTCGAGAACAGGCGTTTTTACGACATGTGCGAAAACTGCAGGATCGCAGGGATAGACGCCCCGGTGATCCCGGGTATAATGCCTGTGGTAAATGCAGTCCAGATCAGAAGGATGATCTCCCTTTGTAATGCCACCTTCCCCGAGCGGTTCAGAAAGATAATCGCAAGATATGAAGATAAGCGGGAAGCTCTCTTTGATGCGGGAATGTCCTATGCTTTAAGCCAGATAATCGATCTTATCGCCAGCGATATCCCGGGGATCCATCTCTATACCATGAACAACCCCGTGGTGGCCAGGCGTATATGTGAGGGCATCAGGAATATCGTCTGATATCAGTTTTCCTCATCTTCCCCCTCGGGAAGGAATTCGAAGACCTCATCATCATCCTGGATGATATTTCCTGATACGTCCATCTCCTTCTTTATGACGGATACCACATTATCGTACATCACCATAGCCGTCTTATGTTCCTTTTCGATGAAGTCACGGTCGCCCTTTCCTGCGGCGGCCTCCAGCTCTGCGGCTATGGCCGAAAGTTCAGTGGCACCAATAGTCTTTGAGGTGCTCTTAAGGGAGTGGATATATATCCCGTAATCCTTCCAGTTCCTGCTGTCAAAACAGCTCTTAAGATGGGCTGTCTTTGTGGTCTCCTCCAGAGCAAACTCCTTGAGGATATCCTTATACATCTCCTCATCACCCTGACAGAAGAAAAGTCCCGAGGATGTGTTGATGCCCGCTCTCTGAAGAGCGCTGTAAAGTTCGGGATCCGACAGTTTTCCGTTATCGGAGACCTCCTCCATGGCCATGGTCACCTTCTCTTCGGGAAGGTACTTTATCAGGAGCTTTTCAAGCTCGATGCCGTCCACGGGCTTACTCAGGTAATCGTCAAAGCCCTCGGCCATATATGTCTCCTTTGCACCTTTGACCACATCTGCAGTCAGGCAGATGACAGGCGTCTTACTGTTCTTTCCGTCCTTTTTCTCCTTTATCCTCTTCATGGTCTCGGTGCCGTCCATTCCCGGCATGCGCTGATCCATGAGGATGACATCGTAACTATACTTTTCTGCCAGGGCTATGGCCTCGTTTCCGCTGAGGGCAGTGTCTATGGAAAGCCCTGTGCTCTTAAGAAGGCTCACCACTACCCTTACGTTTATCTCCGTATCGTCCACCACGAGGATCCTGCCCTCCGGGGCATGGAATGTCTCCCTGTATGTCACGGGCTCGTCGTCGCGGCTAAGGGCTGTCCTGTAGTCACCCAGGGGCTTTTCGTTTTCGATCTTCTGCCACAGTTCAAAGGAGAAGACGGATCCTTCACCGTAGACGCTCTGCACCTTGAGCTCGCTTCCCATAAGTGCCAGGAGGTTGGTGGTGATGGGGATGCCCAGGCCCGTTCCCTCGATATTCCTGTTTCTCTCGCTGTCCAATCTCTCGAAGGATTCAAAGAGGCGTTCCATATCCTCTTCCCTGATGCCGATACCTGTATCCTTTACCTCCACATAGAGATGGACATTTCCGTCCTCCCTCTCAAGTTCCTTTACCGTGAACTTTACTGTTCCCTTTTCGGTATACTTCACCGCATTTGTAAGAAGGTTCACCATTACCTCGCCGATGCGCATGTCGTCTCCGTAGAGTTCCGAAGGAAGCCCGGGATCGATGTCCACTTCAAGATCGATACTCTTTCCCCTGGCCCTTTCGGAGATGATGCTGACTATATATGCCAGCTGGGGTCCCACCTTGTATCTTACCGGGACTATATCCATCTTGCCGTCTTCGATCTTGGAGAAATCCAGGATGCTGTTGATGAGCTGGAGGAGATTATGTCCCGACTGCTTTATGTTCTTGGAATATTCAAGTATATCGCTGTTCCTGGTCTCCCTTATGACCATCTCGTTCATACCCAGGATGGCATTGATGGGAGTCCTGATCTCGTGGGACATATCAGCCAGGAACCGGCTCTTGGCCTTGCTGGCCTCATCTGCCGCCTGTTTCTCCAGCCTCAGGACCTGGGCCTCATACTCCTGCTGCTGGCGGCTCATCTTCTCCATGACCTGGGTCAGGAATACTGCGGAGATGCCTCCGATGGCCATGGCTATTACAGCAGCGATGAGAAAGCCCCTCATAAGTCCGCTGACATCCTTGAGTATGATGTCCTTATTTGTGGCTATGCCCACATACCAGCCGGTATTCTCCATCTTCGCTACGGCGATACCTCTGGTGACGCCGTCATAGTCCTTCACATAGACTGTCTCGTTGGAATCGTTCCTTATGTTTTCAACTACCTTCTCATAGGGGGCACCGGGCACGTCCATGATACCCTTGGGCTCGTCCGAAAAATCATAGGCATCGTTGGGATGGACGATCATACCCATATCCCTGTCCACCAGGAAGGCATAACTGTCATTGGCTACATCTGCTTCACTTATTATGTCCACCAGGGTATCTACGAAGATATCCGCCGCCAGGACGCCCTTGACCTCGTTGTCACCATAGACCGCCTTTGAGATGGTTATGATGGGAACTCCCGTATCAGAATCCATATAGGGCGAGGAATAGTAAAGAGATCCGGTACCCGCCGCGTATGTATACCATATCCTGTCGTGGGAATAGTCCACGGAACCGTCAGACACAAAATCCGAGGCGCAGGCCATGGTATTGTCGGGATACGTAAAATAGAAATCGTATATATATCCCCTGGTATTCAGCCTGTCGTAGTTTTCCTTGAGATATGCATGGAATGTGGCATTGTCATTTTCGAACATCCTTGAGACTTCGATGTCCGTAGCCATGGTATCGATGATGGTGGCATTTGTATTTATCCACGCAGTAAGTTCCTGGGCATACTTCTCCGCCGCCACGCTGTAGTTCTGCTCCAGCTGGGCCGACATGGAACTCTTTGCCCTTTCATAACTGATCAGTGAAAGTATTCCGGAGCTCACCAGCACCAGAAATACTATCATTATCGTCATCTTAACGCGCAGGCTCTTCATAACTCGTCTCCTGATGGGATTATACCATCCGGGGGCTGCAGTCATGTGTGAATTAACTATTAATAAGGATCAGTAGCCCATCTCCCCCAGTTCCCTGACGATCTCCCTGTAAAGATCCGGGATATCCAGGGTCCGGTCACCCATATCCACCAGGATCGGCCTTCTTCTTATGTCCACCTCATCGCAGTGGGATATACCCCTTCCACGAACTCCGGTGAAGTGTCCCCTGAAGTTGCTCCACTTAACGGCCCTGGGGGTAAGAAGCCCGTCGTTTTCGCCTTCGATGCTCCTCACCACCAGATTACTGAACCACATGAACATGTCACCGGTGATCTTTTTGCAGGTGAAGGCGTAGCTCTGGTAGTAGATACCCGGGTCGTCGGGATTATTCCTGTTGAACTCCTCGGCGTTCACAGTCTCAAAGGCCTTGATGGCCTTATAGGTCTCCGGCATGCGGTCCCCCAGCACCCGGAACCACCAGTCTGTCATCCTGCAGCCGAACTTCACCAGAAGGTCCGGGATCTTCAGGAGCTTATCCACGGTATAGGAACCGTTATGCGGAGTGTTGATGGTGGTGACCGAAGCGATGAGATCGTTTATCTTCAGGGTGGAGATGGCATATCTTATATCGAGTCCGCCCTTTGAGTGGGCTATGACATTGAACTTCTCGATGCCGTTCTCCCGGGCCATCTGCCTTATCCTCTCAGCAAGGTAAGCGGCATTTCCCTCCACGGAGCCGCTGCTGTCCTGGCCGCCGTAGAAGATCCTGACCCCGTCCTTTTCCAGAGCCTTGGGGATCCTTCCCCAGTAGTTCAGATATTTCCTGTCCCGGAATCCCATCCCGTGTACCAGAAGGACAGGATACTTCAATCCAGAGGTACCTTCATTTATATCTTCCATAATATATATCTCTCCCTTATTTACGATTATAGAGCATGACTTCCATAAATGAAATATCAAGATAATTTGATAGTTTTCATCGTCAAAATGTGCACAAAATGTGAAATATACTTGAAATCTTTTGGTAACAAAGTATAATTTAGTTATCAGAAAGACTTTATTTTTATGAAGCAGGTGGGGGAAAATGTCTGGTATATTAGATGTTTTTAAGGGAAAGTCCGACGGGAGGGTCGGCACTCCCGCAGTCGGATTATCTGTATCCGGCGAGAACGGTTCAAACAGCAACAACACATCATCCAAAGGCGACAACATATCTGCTATAGATAACCCGGCGGCTAATTACGCCAGGGAGCGTGCCGCTGCCGCAAAGGCCCAGATCGAGGCCCGTAAGGCAATGGAGGAAGCAAGAAGAGCAGCGTCTGCCAAGAAGGACGAGGTTAAGGATCCCAAGGATAATAAGCCCGTTACAGAGAACAAGCCTGTTACGGATAATAAGCCCGTAGGTCTTAAGCCGCCCATCAAGAGACCCCCTTCTGCATCCATCAATCATGCTGCAGCAGTTGCAGCAGGTGCAGTTGGATCCACCGCATCCCCCGGACGCCCCGGCGGATCCACATCTGCCACTAAGTCAGCTGCTACCCTTGCAGCCGAGAAGGCTAAACTTGAATACAATCAGGCTAAGATCCGTGAGGACCGCGCCGTTAAGCAGGCCGAGGAAGCCGCTGCCAAGGCTGAGGAAGCCAAGCAGGCAGTAGAGAAAGCCACCACAGTCCGTGAGGAAGCCATCAAGTCCGAGGAGGAAGCCAAGAAGAAGGCTACCGCTGCCGAGGACGATTACTTCGCAGCCCTTGCAGCTGCCGAAGAGGCCCAGGCTGAATCCAACAGAGCTGAGGAAGCTGCTAAGATCGCTGCAGAGAAGGCTGCCGAGGCCATGAAGATCGCTCATCAGAAGAAGACTGAGCAGGAAGCAAGACAGACAGCAGTAAGAGCAGAAGAGAGAGCAAGGATCGCCGCAGAGGAATTCGAGGAAGAAGCCAAGAACGCCGCTACCCATGCCGAAGAACTTGCTAAGAGCACTGCCGAGAAGGCTGAAGAAGCCAAGGCTGAGACAAAGACAGCTGAGGAGGCTTATTCCCTGGCCAACAAGAAGAAGGTCGAAGAGGACGGCAGGATCGCTGCCCAGAAGGCTGAACAGGAAGCACAGGCTGCTGCCGCCAAGGCAAGAGAAAAGGCTGAAGCTGCTGCCAAGAGAGCTGAGGAAGCCATGGCTGCCGCCAAGAAGGCCGAGGAGGAAGCAAGAGCTGCTGCCGAGATGGCTGAGGAGGAAGCCCGCAGGGCTAAAGAGCTGGCCGAAGAGAAGGCTAAGCTTGAATCCATGACAGAGTAAGTCATGACTTATACGATCTAAATGGTACTGAGCCGGTCTTAGGACCGGCCTTATCTTTTATAAGTGGTTTCAACGGGAATGGAAAAGGGTCTCCCCTCTCCTTTTCCGGAAACAATAAAAAACATCCGCAGGAGGATCGTATGGAAAAGCTTTTTCATCTAAAGGAAAACGGAACTACCGTCCGTACGGAGATCGTGGCTGGTCTTACCACTTTCATGACGATGGCTTATATCATCGCCCTGAACCCGAATCTCCTCACAGGTTTTGGAGCAGAGGGGCAGGACCTTTGGAACGGTGTTTTCCTTGCAACATGTATCGCATCAGCCATCGGTACATTTGCCATGGCCTTCATGGCGAACAAACCATTTGTTATGGCTCCCGGAATGGGTCTTAACAGTTTCTTCGCGGTAGTTGTCACAAATATCGCGGCAATGACGAGCATGACTTATCTTGAAGGTTTCAGGAGTGCGCTCGTTATCATCTTTATAGAGGGTATCATCTTTATCATCCTCTCCATCCTTAACATCCGTGAAAAGATAGTTCAGGCTATCCCCCTTGGCGTCCGTCTCGGTATCGGACCCGCCATCGGCCTTATGCTCATGAACATCGGTTTCGGATCAAATGTAAGCCTCTATTCCGAGGCAGGCGGACCCTTCTATGCAATGCGTGACTTCTTCGGTTCACTTACGGCCAAGTTCGCCAAGGATACCATGGGATCCGGTTACAGCATCATGGTCCTTTCAGTAGTAACGATGTTCGTAGGACTCTTCGTCATCATCGCCCTTGACCACAGGAAGGTCAAAGGTTCAGTCCTTTACGGAATGCTGGTGGCTTCAGTCCTCTACTGGATCTGCGAGGCAGTATTCTTCAAGACCAACCCCTTCGAGAGCCTGAAGACGGCTTCCTTCGTTCCTCCTTTCCACGATATGGTGGAGACGACCCTCTTCAAGCTTGATTTCCAGGGTCTTTTCCAGATCGGATGGTTCACCATCATCACTCTTATAATCACTTTCTGCATCATCGACATGTTCGATACCATCGGAACTCTCGTCGGTACCGCATCACGTGCCAAGATGCTGGATAAGGACGGCAATATGCCCAAGATGAAGCAGGCCCTCCTTTCCGACGCCATCGGTACAGTAACCGGTTCCCTTTCCGGTACCTCCACTGTCACCACCTTCGTAGAGTCTGCATCAGGTGTCGAGGCAGGCGGACGCACAGGTCTTACAGCTGTCACCGCAGGTATCATGTTCCTGCTGTGCATGTTCATCGCACCTCTGGCAGCCATCATCCCGGCTCCCGCCACATCATCGGCTCTCATCTATGTCGGTATCCTGATGTTCTGTAACCTCAAGGAAGTCGACTTCAGCGATTTCTCACAGCTTGCACCGGTATCCATCATGATCCTGGCAATGCCCGTCTCCGGTTCCATCGGACACGGTA
>CACXGG010000145.1 GCA_902767145.1 Oscillospiraceae bacterium
ATAATAGTGATACGCATGATCGTCATCTTCGTAAGCTTTCAGTGAAAGATACTTAAACTCCGCGGGCTTTGAATCCAGGACGTAAAGTGACTTGAGCTTAGTGTTGTGGGGGATCAGTGAGATAACAGCTGATCCTATAAAACATAAGAGCAGTATCAGCAGCATAATGAGGATTACCTTTCCGGCACTTTTGTTGTGTTTGCGTTCCATACTATTTCCCCTATTTCCTTTATAGTGTAATTTTACACCTTTGGAGAAAAAATGCAATATGTTGATGTGAGGCAGAGTTGGGGTAATATTTAGTCTTTATCTTTCTTTTATGAAGGTGAGTGTGATGATCAGATCAGTCCCTGAGATCGCAGCTTCGATGGAGCCGCCGTTCTTTTCCATAAGCTCCCGGGCTATGGAAAATCCAAGTCCTGTGGACCCCTCGGCTTCGTTAACGGTGTAGTACTTATCAAAGAGCTTGGAGACGGAGACAGGTGTCAGCTCAGGGGCACAGTTCCTGAAGATGGTCTTTCCGTCTTTGTCCATTGTGACCTTAAGATCTCCTGCGGAATATTTAAGTGCATTGTTTATGAGGTTTTCCAGTATCCTGTCTGCAGAACGCTTTTCGCATAAGACATAGACAGGTTCTTCCGGCATATCGATCTCAGGCTCTATGTCTCTTTCCTTGAAGGCTGCATAGAAGGAAAGGAGACATTCCTCCAGTACACGCTTTATATCGGTCTTTTCGACTTTGGGTGACTCGTGCTTTTCCACGCGGTCTGTTGAAGTCGTATATCTGAAGAGCTCGTCCGTAAGGGAAGAGAGGACATCTGTCCTGTTCTTTATGCGTTCCAGATATACCTTTTTCTTCTGTTCGTCTTCCTCTGTATCGATCAGAACAAGGTAGGAGTTGATGGCGGTGAGGGGAGTCCTCAGGTCGTGGGAAATACCGGTGACGGCATCCTTTATCTTTCTGTTGCCCTGCTCATAGATCATCCGCTCATCCCTGAGCTTTTGAAGTTCCCTGTTAAGGGTATCTGCACAGGCTCTGGCGTCCTTATCCTTAGTAGTGAGGGTGACGGGGACATTTGTCTCTCCCCGGACCTGTTCATCCAGATCATCGGTCAGCTCGCCATAGCCTTTCTTGAGAAGAAAGACCTTGATGACAAGAGCTGTGATGACCACCAGAAGGACCGCGATTATTATATAGAGCATATAATGATTATATCAGTTCAGTTCCTTCCTGTTGAAGAGGATCGTGCCTGCTGCAGCGAATATAAGCGTCCAGACGCCCTCTGATATGAAGAAGATCCTGTAGGCACCCTGTTCGTACAGGTCCTTAGGTGGATAGGCAAGTTCCATCATGATGGAGGGAGCAGGATTATAAAGAAGGATGGCTTTGAGAATATGTCTTTTCATTCCCGTTATGTGGCGGGGATTGGGTCTTGAGATCTTCGACATGTCCATAACTTCGCCGTTTTCATAAACTGTGATGTTGTCTTCCATATCTGTCAGGTCGATCTCCCAGTCCATGGTTATCTCGCTGTCAGGATGAAGATCCCTGTATTTACTTATAAGAGACGATTCTATCATCCTTTCAGGCTGCATCAGGACATAAAGAGGAGCTGCACTGACGCCTCCTATGATCGCGGCGAATATGAGCATTCCTGCCACCAGGGTAATGATCTGCTTCCCTGTTAGATAGATGATCATAAGGATCATCATGGTAAAGACGAGATGGATAAGATAGGAAGTCGCCAGGATGCATATGATGGTGGGCCAGCCTATCCTGTTTTCCCATTTGGTGATCTTCATGCATACGATGATGGGGGTTATGACTGCTGTATCAAGAAGGGTGGTCGTTATCACCGAAAAGAGGGCAGAGGTAATATAAGTGGTCTTCTTTGAATGACCTGATGCGATGAGGTTCCTTATGGTGTGATCTGAAAAGAGCCGCCCGAAGAAGATGGTCGTAAATATCGTTATCAGAAGAAGGGGCATGACTGTGACCAGGAGCCTTAAGTCTGAATAGATCCTTTCATCATATGAGAAAAGGGCATCTTTGTTGTTCCTGTAAAAGAAGAAGAGATAAAGGCCTGCTACCGCGAATATGAGCCAGAACTCTATGCTCCTGACAGCTCTGAAGAATAATCCTGATATTATCTTTCTCATATCATTCAAGATCCTTTCTTCTGAATGTGATGACACCTGTTGCGGTGGTAATGAACATAAGTCCCAAAGTGGTGATCGACTGTTCCTTTATGAGTCTTTTCCCCGGTCTTTCCAGGATCGCGCTCTGGGGGACATTCCTTTCAATGAGAGTGTAGATCTTTCTCTTTGTTCCCGTGACATATTTGGGATTAAGTTCGTAGTAATCCTCCCCGGTGATCTCATCGACTACATGCTCCTTATATGGTTCGTATAATCTGTCATATGTAAAATCGCCAACGCAGTTGACCGCGATGAGCATGATAAAGCACAGGAATGCGGAGAAGATCCTGTAGGAAAAATAGTGTTCGATCAGTACAAAGATGCACGAAAAGGCAAGTGCCCACAAAAGTATGATCAGACAGCTCCGGGGATCTGGGGAGTAATATTCCTTTCTGCCCGTATCGCCGGTAATAAGGAAAAACACATTCCATGACAGGAAATACATACAGCTGGAAAAGGCAGCATAGACACAGGATACAAGAAGGTTTCCAAGATAGATGTGATGCCTTCTGGTGCCTGATGTCACCTTGTTTCTCACACCGCCCTGCCTCAGGTCGCTGTCTAATAGAAGAACTGTGAAGGCAGCTATGAGGTATATAAGGAAGGAGTAATCCTCCCGGGGGTCCAGCTTTCCTCCGATAACCAGCATTTCGTTCTTTATCTGGATATGTGTATTTATCATGATAAGGAAAGGGATGAAAAAAGGGAGCAGTAAAAGAGCACCCGATATGAAGGGACGGCTTTTTATCCTGAATAAGACTGACTTCAGTACACGGATCATCTTATAGTCTCCCCATCTCCTATGAGATTTATGAAATAACTCTCCAGTGATTCATCGTTCTCAATGATCTTTATGATCTCCACGTCTTCCTTGGCTGCTGCCATGACCAGCTTTGTCACGTTTATGTCAGTGAAGACGTCGATGGAGTCATCAGATCCTACTTCGTATTCGAAGCTGAGGTTGTCGAGAACGCGGCACATGGCGGGGGTATCGCTTACTGTTACACGTGCCGCCTTTCTCGTCCTCCTGGACAGTTCATCGGCAGAAATACTCTGGAGTATCTTTCCGTTGTCGATGAATGCGTAATCCGTTGCGATCTTTCCTAGCTCGTCCAGGATATGGCTGGAGATCAATATCGTTGTTCCCTTACTCCTGTTGATGTTGAGGAGCATCTCTCTTATCTCTATTATTCCCTGAGGGTCCAGTCCGTTTATGGGTTCATCCAGTACAAGGATGTCCGGGTCTCCTGCCATGGCGATGGCGATGCCCAGGCGCTGCTTCATGCCCAGGGAGAACTTACCGGCAGGCTTTTTGCCCGTATCGTCAAGACATACCAGCTTGAGAAGATCCGGGATGGAGTCGTAGGAGGGAAGACCCAGGTTTATATACTGAAGCTTTACATTGTCGTAGGCGGTGAGATTTCTGAATACTCCGGGAGATTCGACCAGGGCACCCATCCTTCTCCTGACCCTGGAGATCTTAGGATCGGTATTCTTTACGCCGCTCAGGGTATATGTTCCTGATGAGGGCTGCTGAAGCCCGGTGATGGTCCTCATGAAAGTAGTCTTACCGGCTCCGTTCCTGCCGATAAGTCCGAAGATGGAACCTTTGGGGATCTCAAGAGATATATCTTTCAGGATCCTGTTCTTTCCGTAGTCCTTACATAGCTTTTCTGTGGTAAGTATATTTTCCATGACCATACCTCCATGTTTTCAGCATATATCATGGAGCCGGTCCTGATAAGTTAAGAAAAAGGTAAGATTCAGTTGAACTTAAATCCGATGCCCCAGACAGCTTCGATGGGATCGCTTCCCAGAGCGGTCTTTATCTTCTTTCTCAGGTTACTGACGTGAACCTTTAAAGTGCTCTCGTCAGTGCAGTCGGGGGTGTCCTTACTGATGAGCTCAAGAAGTTCGGCCTTGGATATGACCCTGCCTGAATTGGTCATGAGATATTTCAGGATGGCATACTCGGTCCTGGTAAGGTGAAGGGGAGAGCCGTCTATGGAAACTGTATGGCTGTCCGTATCCATATCGATGCCTGATACGGATAACCTGCCCTTCCTGTCTTTCTTGGAGGAGTTCCTGAGCGCTACGGCGGCTCTTGCCTTGACTTCCCTGATATCAAAGGGTTTGGTTATGTAGTCAGTACAGCCTCTTTCCAGAAGGTCTGTCTTGTCTTCTATGGAGGATCTGGCGCTGATGGCGATGACGGGAGTATTGTCGGTAATGTGGGTGAGGAGCTCTTCGCCGCTCATGCCCGGGAGCATAAGGTCCATGAGGATAAGATCGGGGTCTTTCCCCAGCAGACTCCGGCCCTCCGTACCTGAATAGGCCCGGAGGATCTCATATCCTTCCTTGGCCATCTCGCTGCAGAGGATATCTCCTATATCTTCATCGTCTTCAACTATGAGTATCTTTGCCATATATAAATGATATTTGCGTTATCGGGCTTTTGTCAAACAATAAAAAGGCCGCCACAAAAAGGGCGGCCTAATGATACGGCTTTTATATATATGATCAGACTACATTTGTCTTAAGTCTGTCGAATGCTGCCTTGGCGATGTTGCGGACCTCAGGATCGGAATCGGCGAAGGCAAGTTTCTTAACGTACTCCTCACAGTGCTTAGCCTGGATATCAGCAGCAGAAGTAGCTGCTGCGGCCCTGACCATAGGGGAGGAGTCACGAAGAAGGGGAATAAGTGCCATGCCGGCCTCATATGTCCTGATGCTGCCCATTGCAATAGCAACTTCGGTCCTTACTGCGTCGTCAGCATCCATTGACAACTTAATTAGACCATCAAGTTTACCCTTGCTGGCAAGCTTTGCAATCTTAGCTTTTAAGCTGTCTATTCTAGCCATTGTTGTTCTCCTTATCAAACCCTTTAAGTTATTCCTTACTAACATTATAAAGCGATTGATATCCTAAATTTGTTAATAATTTATGACTTGTTTGTGAACAAGATTGAATAACTCTAAGTCATATTATACACTTTCATTGTCAGAAAAAAAGAAGGAGTGGCCCCCTATATGAAAAATCGTAAAATTCTCCTGATTTCCGCTGTTTTGGTGTTCTCGATGCTCCTTGCGTCATGCTCCAAAAAGCTTCCACCGGAGACATTACCGTCTGATACAACCCCCACTACGATAGTGATCGAATCAGAGGCTCCGTCGGAGACTACGGAATCATCTGCTCCGACTCCCACCGAAATAGTGGTAGGCCCCAACAGCACTGCTGTCGTCACAGAGAGGATCGTGGATAATAACGGTCAGCTCTCAGTTTCAGGTACCACCCTGGTGAACGAGTTCGGTGAGCCTATCCAGCTCAAGGGAATGAGTACCTACGGACTTAACGGCATGGTGGATTTCGTCAATCCCGACACGGTCCAGACACTTGCTGAAGACTGGGGATGTGACGTTATAAGGCTTGCCATGTATACGGAAGGCAATTCTGACGGATATTCCCAGAACCCTGACAAGTATTTTGACCAGGCCTGTGAGTATATGGACCTCTGTATCGATCAGGGAATCTATGTCATCATCGACTGGCATATCCTTTATGACGGAGATCCCAACGAGTATAAGGATCTGGCCCTGGATTTCTTTTCGAGGATCTCTGCTCTTTACGGGGAATATCCCAACGTTATCTACGAGATCTGCAACGAGCCCAACGGAACGAGATTTGATGATACTTCATCCCCCGTCGACTGGAACTGCATCAAGGAATATGCCGTCGACGTGATCGATGCCATCAGAGCCAATGATCCCGATAATATCATCATCGTAGGCACTTCCACCTGGAGCCAGGATGTCGATATAGCTGCCCAGGATCCCATCCCGGGCGAGAATCTCATGTATGCATATCATTTCTATGCAGGATCCCACGGACAGGAGTTCAGGGACAGGGTACAGAGTGCCCTCGATATGGGACTTCCCATCTTTTGCACAGAGTGGGGAACCTCCCAGGATTCCGGAAACGGCGGTGTTTATGAGGAATCCACACTGGAGTGGATGGAATTCTTTGACGAGAATAATATCAGCTGGTGTAACTGGTCCATAGGAGGATCGGTGACCGAGTCATCGAATGCCCTCAAGTATGTTTCCACCATACTGACACCGGAGGAGAAGCTTCAGGGACACTGGCCTGACGAGTTTATCTCCACCTCAGGGCTTTTTGTAAGGCAGCTGCTGCTGGAACAGCCCATAGTACTGGAGGAGGAAGAAGGCTGACGGCTTTTCGTAAATTATAAATATAATATTACTTTTTTTGCGGGACGATTTTTGCTATAATTGTCCCGTATTTTTTTGTTGAGGTGCGGCTCTTGAAAAGGTTGGCGGTAACAGCTCTTATCACCCTTGCGATTCCGGTCTTTGCCGGATGCGTTTTCGCACAATCAGAAACTGTTCCCGAAGACACCGCACTTACTCCCAATGCTACTATCGATGCATCTGAGACCTCGCAGCCCCTTACTCCCACTCCTACATCGACACCCACTCCCACGCCGACACCGGCTCCCGAGAGGATAAATATCAGCTTTATAGGTGACTGTACCCTGGCAGATGCCCTTGCCTGGAGCGGTACCACGGGATCCTTTGACGCAGTTGTAGAGGAGGAGGGACTTGATTACTGCTTCCAGAATGCAGTCCCTTATCTTTCCGAAGATGATTTGACCCTTGCTAATTTTGAGGGGACCATCACCGAGGAGACCTCCCATCTCATCAAGGAATTCGTATTCTCCGGGCCTCCCGAATATGTGGAGATGCTCACCGGTGGCAGCATCGAGGCGGTAAACCTTGCAAATAACCACAGCTATGACTACTACGAGCAGGGACTTCTTGATACCCAGGCGGCAATGGATGATGCAGGTATCCTCTGGAGCAACCAGGAATCTGTGGCAATAGCTGAGATCAGGGGCATTAGGATCGGCATGTGCGGCATCGATATGGTGTCCGGAGATACTGCTTCCACGGCTTATCCTCTCATCGACCAGCTCAGGGAAGAGGGCTGCAACATAATCATCGTCTCAGCCCACTGGGGCGTAGAAAGGGATTATGAGCCCAGGGATTCCCAGGTTACATGCGCCCATGACCTCATAGATTACGGAGCTGATATCGTGGTGGGTACACATCCCCACAGGCTCCAGCCTATTGAAATGTACAACGGCAAGTATATAATCTATTGCCTGTCCAATTTCTGCTTCGGCGGAAATACCGGCCTTTCGGATCCGGACAGCTGTATCGTTCAGTGCGAGTTCGTAATGGATGAGACAAATACATATTGCGAACAGTATAATCTTAACGTTATTCCGTTTTCCCAGACTTCCACGAGACCCGGAAACGATTACTGTCCCGAGCCTTACGAGTGGGGAACGGAAGACTATTACCGCGTTATGGATAAACTTAACTGGTCACAGGAAGACGAGTAGAGGAGGATAAAAAATGGGAGAATCAAAAGTACTGGTCATCATGGGTTCCGATTCGGATTTCCCCGTAATGGAGGGATGCTTTAAGCTCCTGAAGAAGTTCGGAGTCGGTTTCGAGGCACATGTAGCATCGGCCCACAGGACACCTGAAAGGGCAGCAGAGCTTTCCAAGGGAGCAAAGGATGCCGGATTTAAGGTGATCATCGCAGCAGCAGGCCTTGCTGCACATCTTGCGGGAGTCATCGCATCCAATACGGCGCTTCCCGTTATCGGCGTTCCCTGCAAGGGTGGAGCACTGAACGGTGTGGATGCCCTTTATGCTACGGTCCAGATGCCCACGGGTATACCTGTGGCAACTGTAGCCATCGACGGAGGATCCAATGCGGCTATACTTGCCTGCCAGATCCTTGCGGTATCAGACGGTGAGCTTTATGACAAGCTCGTCAGCTATAAAAAGGAACTTGCTGAGTCTGTAGGGGAAAGAGACAACAGGCTTCAGGCAAAGATAAATGGTATGGAGGCATAATATGAGCGGACTTTTCGGAGCAATCAACACATCAAACCAGCAGGTGGACATCGCAAAGACTGTCTACTACGGAATCTTCTCACTTCAGCACAGAGGTCAGGAATCTGCAGGTATCGCTGTAAACAATAACGGTACTTTCATGGTCCACAAGCAGCCCGGTATGGTTGCTGATATCTTTGATGACGTGACACTTTCCGCTCTCGGCGGTGACTGCGCCATCGGACATGCAAGGGGAGCTGACAAGGTATTAGGAAGCGACGGCATCCAGCCCATCCTCATCAAGTCCAGAGTAGGAAACATCGCACTCAGTTCCGATTCCTCCATCCTTAACGATGATGAGATCCGTGACGACCTTAAGAACATGGGTGCCATCTTCCAGACAAATACAGATTCAGAGATCATCCTTTCACTTTTCTCCAGGAACAGGATCGGTACAGAGGACTGCGAGCATGCTCTCCTTGAGACCATGAAGAACATAAAGGGCGTTTATTCCTTTGTCCTCATGACAGAAGACAAGCTCATCGGTGTAAGGGATCCTTACGGAATGAGACCTCTTGTCCTGGGTAAGAAGGGTGACACTTATATGCTCTCATCCGAGAACTGCGCATTTGATGCCCTTGATGCAGAGCTCATCAGGGATATCGAGCCAGGTGAGATCATCTCCATTTCCAAGGACGGCATCAATTCACTTTATTTCGACGATTCCAAGGATTCAGCCCAGAGGGTAAAGGACGGCAATGTCTGCATCTTCGAGTATGTATACGTTGCAAGACCTGACAGCGTCATCGACGAGATGAGCATCTTTGATTCCAGATATAAGACAGGCCAGGCTCTGGCCAAGGAACATCCCTGTGAGTGCGACCTGGTCATCGGAGCTCCCGATTCAGGTAATGCAGCTGCCCTTGGATTTGCTGACGGCCTGGGCGTTCCCTTCGGAATGGGACTTCTCAAGAACAGATATGTAGGAAGGACATTCATCAAGAGTACACAGGAGCAGAGAGAACTGGCAGTAAGGATGAAGTTCGCTGTCCTTAAGACACAGGTAAAGGACAAGAGGATCGCCATCGTTGACGACTCCCTTGTAAGAGGAACCACCACAAAGCACATCATCCGTTTCCTTAAGGACAACGGCGCTAAGGAAGTACATGTAAGACTTGCTTCCCCTGAGGTAAAGTTCCCCTGCTGCTACGGAGTAAACGCTTCCACAAATGCAGACCTTCCTGCTACCACCATGACAGTTGATGAGATCCGTGACATGATCGGCGCTGACTCCCTGGGATACATCTCCCTTAAGTCCCTTAAGGAAGCACTCCCCACCATCCACTGCGGAACATGTTCTGCATGCTTCGACGGCAACTATATCGCAGGCAAGCCCTGTCCCAAGTGCGACAGTGTACACAACGTAACATATAACTGATCCGGAGCAGACAGATGAAGATAGCAGTTTTTGTATCGGGCGGAGGTACCAACCTTCAGGCCATCATCGATAATATAAAGAGCGGTTACCTCAGCGGAGTCGAGATCTCCCTGGTGGTGGCATCCAACAGCGGAGCATATGCCCTTCAGAGGGCAGCTGATAACGGAATCCCTTCAAAGGTCCTTTCCGTAAAGGATTTCCCTTCCAGGGAAGAGTGGGATAAGACAGTGCTGTCAGAGGTGAAAGCTTCCGGAGCTGAGCTTATCGTACTGGCAGGATATCTTTCCCTTCTGGGAGCACAGACAGTCAGGGAGTATTCCAACAGGATCATCAATATACACCCTGCGCTGATCCCTGCTTTCTGCGGTGCGGGAATGTACGGGATAAAGCCCCATGAGGCTGTTCTCAAAAGGGGAGTAAAGGTGTCCGGTGCCACGGTCCACTTCGTAAACGAAAACTATGATGAGGGACCTATCATCCTTCAGAAGGCAGTGGACGTTCAGTGGGACGACACTCCGGAGGTGCTCCAGAAGAGGATCATGAAGGAGTGCGAGCAGGTGATCCTTCCCAGGGCCATAAGGCTCATCGCAGACGGTAAGGTAGTTATCGAAAACAATATTGCATATGTAAAAGATCAGGAGGAGAAATAATATGAAGACATACGATATCTATGAACTCTTAAACAGCAATCCCTATCCCGGAAGAGGCATCATCATCGGTAAGTCCCCCGACGGAAAGAAGGCAGTTACTGCTTATTTCATCATGGGCAGGAGCGTCAATTCCAGGAACAGGGTCTTTGTAGAGGACGGAGACGGCATCAGGACAGAGGCTTTTGATCCTTCTCTCCTTACAGATCCCCATCTCATCATCTATTCACCCGTAAGAGTACTGGGCAACAAGACCATCGTTACAAACGGTGACCAGACAGATACCATCTATGAGCTCATGGACAAGCAGCAGACCTTTGAGATGGCTCTGCGTACAAGAGAGTTTGAGGACGACGCTCCCAACTATACTCCCAGGATCTCAGGCATCATGCATGTTGAGAACGGAACATACAACTATGCCATGTCCATCCTGAAGTCTGCAGACGGAGATCCTTCCTCATGCCAGAGATATACCTTCACTTACACAGATCCCCTTGCCGGATACGGAAGGTTCATCCACACATATATGGGCGACGGAAATCCGCTTCCCAGCTTTGAGGGAGAGCCTGAGAAGATCACGGTTCCCGATGATATAGACGAGTTTACATCCAAGCTCTGGGATAACCTCAATGAAGACAACAAGGTATCACTTTTCGTTAGATATATCGATATCGCTACAGGCGAGGCTGATACAAGGATAATCAATAAGAATAAGTAATTATAGAAGGAGACATAAGATGTCAAACGAAATGCAGTTAAAATACGGATGTAATCCCAATCAGAAGCCTTCCAGGATCTATATGGCCGACGGCTCCGAGCTTCCCATCGAAGTACTTAACGGAAAGCCCGGCTATATCAACCTTCTCGATGCCTTCAACGGCTGGCAGCTTGTAAAGGAGCTCAAGAAGGCTACGGGACTTCCGTCCGCAACTTCCTTTAAGCACGTATCTCCTGCAGGTGCTGCAGTAGGTAAGCCCCTTTCTGAGACAGAGGCTAAGATCTACTTTGTAGACGATCTCGGTGAGCTTTCACCCATCGCATGTGCTTATGCAAGGGCAAGAGGCGCTGACAGGATGAGCTCCTACGGTGACTTCGTGGCGCTTTCCGATACATGTGATGCCATCACGGCTACCATGCTGGCAAGGGAGGTCTCTGACGGAATCATCGCTCCAGGTTACACAGATGAGGCTCTTGAGATCTTGAAGACAAAGAGAAAGGGCACATATAACGTTATAAAGATCGACGAGAACTATGTTCCCGCACCCATTGAGACAAAGCAGGTCTACGGTGTTTCCTTTGAGCAGGGAAGAAACGAGCTTGATATCAACGAGGGCCTTTTCGAGAATATCGTTACCGATAACAAGGAGATCCCCGAGGACAAGAAGATCGACCTTCTTATCTCCCTTATCACTCTTAAGTACACACAGTCCAACTCCGTCTGCTACGTAAAGGACGGCCAGGCTATCGGTATCGGTGCCGGACAGCAGTCCAGGATCCACTGCACAAGGCTTGCAGGAAACAAGGCTGATATCTGGTGGCTCCGCCAGCATCCCAAGGTCATGGGACTTCAGTTCGTAGACGGTATCAGAAGACCTGACAGGGACAACACCATCGACGTATACATCTCCGACGAGCACGACGATGTACTCGCAGAGGGCAGATGGCAGGAACTCTTCAAGGTAAAGCCTGAAGTACTTACCGAGGAAGAGAAGAAGGAGTGGCTCAAGAAGAACGACAATGTTTCCCTTGGTTCCGATGCATTCTTCCCCTTCGGTGACAA
>CACXGG010000146.1 GCA_902767145.1 Oscillospiraceae bacterium
CGGGGACCGTGTGGACCTGGCTTATACCATGAACGAATATACCTTTAAGAACAAGACTGACATCAGTCTTTACATAGAGGATATCGTTCCCGTATGCAGGGACGGCCTTATCTGGCAGCAGAGCGATACGGCAGAGGAGCTTTACAAGAGCAGACTTCCCCTCGGGCAGATCGCAAAGCTCGTGAAGTCAGATGTCAGTGATACCCTCATACCTTCCAAGGATCAGTATGCTTCCTGCTACAGGGTCCTTAACAAGTATTGCCACGACGGTATATCCACTGCTGATTCCAATCTCCTGGCAAAGCTCATCAGCATGAATTCCGATACGGCCATCAATCCCTTCCAGGTAAGGAGATGCCTTGACGTCTTCTCGGAGGTGGGGATAATAAAGCTGGGCGTTATCAGTCCCCTGAGGGTGTGCTTCAGTTTCCTGGAAAACACGGAAAAGGTAAGCCTTACATCCTCCAAGACTTATAAGAGGTTGAATGAATATGGACGAGCGTGAATATCTCATGGATGTGGATAATATCCCCGAGATACCGGATTTCATCGATGAGAAATTCCGGGAGGTTTTGAGCGCTTATAAATCCTACATGAACAGGGCAAATGTGGATAAGGAGGAGCTCCAGAGGGGCGTCGACCTTATCGAGCGTGCCTATTATTTTGCATTTAAGGCTCACCGTAACCAGAAGAGGAAGAACGGTGAGATGTATATAGTCCATCCCATCGCCACCGCAGAGATCCTGGCGGAACTCGAGGTCGATGCTGAGTCCCTGGCTGCTGCACTGCTCCACGATACCATCGAGGATACAGAAGCAGATACTGAGATGATCACGGAGCTCTTCGGAAATACCATGGCTATCCTGGTGGAGGGAGTTACAAAGCTCAATCAGATCTCCTCCATCTCCAAGGAGGAGGGCCAGAAAGAGAATATCTCCAAGATGCTCATCGCCATGACCAAGGACATAAGGGTCATACTGATCAAGCTGGCTGACCGTCTCCATAACATGAGGACCATGCAGTACCAGACTCCCCAGAAGCAGGTGGAGAAGGCAAGGGAGACCCTGGATATATACGTTCCCTTCGCCGAGAGGTTCGGCGTCTTCAAGATCAAGGGCGAGCTGGAGGACCTGTGCCTTCGTTATCTCGACCATGACGGCTACTATGAGCTGGTGGGACTTATCTCCGCAAAGAGATCCGAAAGAGAAGCATTCATCGCCCAGGTGGTAGGTGAGATCCGTGAGAAGATAGATTCCTTCGGCATCAAGGATTTCGATATCGAGGGAAGGCCCAAGCGTTTCTACAGCATCTGGAAGAAGATGCATAACAAGGACAGGGATATCTCCCAGATCTACGATATGTACGCCTGCAGGATCATAGTAAATTCCGTTGCTGAGTGCTACATGGTACTCGGTATCGTCCATGAGATGTATATCCCCCTGCCAGGCAGGTTCAAGGACTATATCGGTAACCCTAAGGAGAACGGATACCAGTCCCTCCATACAACTGTTAAGAGACCAGGAGGTAAGACCTTTGGTGAAACTACCTTCGAAGTCCAGATCAGGACATACAGCATGCACAGGGAGGCTGAGTTCGGTATCGCATCCCACTGGCATTACAAGGAGTCCGGCGGATCCACTGCCTTCGATGAAGATGTATATGACAAGAGAGTGGACTGGGTAAGACAGTTCCTGGAGGCCCAGAAGGATGCTGAGGATCCCCAGGATTTCCTGGAGCTCTTCAAGACTAATGTCGCACCCGGAGAAGTATTCGTATTTACTCCCAAGGGTAAGATCTTAAGGCTCCCTGAAGGATCCTGCCCAATAGATTTCGCATATTCCATCCACAGCGGTATCGGCAACCATATGCATGGTGCCAAGGTAAACAACAGGATCGTTCCCCTGTCTTACGAACTCAAGAACGGCGATGTCGTCGAGATCCTGTCCTCAGAGAAGATCAAGGGACCTTCCAAGGACTGGATAAAGATGGTAAAGACTGCCTCCGCCAGATCCAAGATCAATTCCTGGTTCAAGAAAGAGGCCAGGGCCGAGAATATCGTGGAAGGTAAGGAGAAGCTGGAAAGAGAGATAGAGAGGAGCGGTTTTACACCCTCACAGCTCATCACTCCCGAGATCCTCAAGGTGGTGCTCCCCAAGTACAGCTACAACTCCATGGACGATATGTATGCTGCAGTGGGATATGGTTCCGTTGCAGTAGGAAAGCTCTTCGGAAGGCTCCGCGATGAGTATATAAAGACCCTTTCAGAGGACGAGAGGCTGGAGCTGGGATACAGGACCACATCCGACGGACAGGTGGTCTACTACAGCCCTGCAGACCTTCCCGAGGAACTGGGTAAGGGCGACCAGATAAAGACACCCAAGAAGACAGCTGTCAAGAAGCCCGAAAAGGCTCCCGAAAAGAACAGGCTGGAGAACGATATAGTCATCGAGGGAATGGATAATTTCGCAGTCCACCTTGCCAAGTGCTGCCACCCTGCTCCCGGAGACCGTATCATCGGGTATATCACCCAGAACGGCGGCGTAGGTGTCCACAGGGAAGGATGTACGAATATCGTGAACATCCTTAAGTACAAGGACCGTTCCATCAAGGACCGCCAGAGGGCGGAGAGGATCGTCCAGGCCCAGTGGGGTTCCGGAAAGACCAACGGTATCTACGATGTTAAGATCGGTATCACCGCTACTGACAGAAACTACCTTCTCATCGATATCCTTTCCATGCTGAAGGAAGAGAATATCAATGTGGAGAAGATCGATACGCATATAAGCGCTGATTTTATCGCAGAGATAAACATGACCATAACTGTCAAGAGCCTTGAGCAGTATGACAGGGTCATCGGAAGGATAAAGAGCGTAAAGGATATTATCGACGTGGTCAGGCTCTGATCAGCGTCTCTTGCCGCCACCGCTTATGTGGCTGACATTTGTCAGGATCATGGGACGGCGCTTTGTCTTTTCGTAGAGAAGCTCCCTTAAGTTATTTCTGAACTGTCTCGTGGCGATCTCCGCTTCGATGAGCTCGTTCTTTCTTGCCTTCTTGGAGAGAAGGGCCATGGCTCTGGCTCCCAGATCAAGGTGGATCTCATCCTTTTCGTCGTCGAAGACAAATCCCATGGAACTTACGGAAGGCACGCATGCCAGTTCTCCCGTCCTGTCGTCGATGGTAACGGCGATACAAACGCAGCCGTCCTCTCCCAGGAGCCTTCTCTCTGAAAGTACGTGGTTGTCCGGGTCACTGACGCCGGAGCCGTCGATAAGGACTGCCTGTGCAGGCACGTGGTCCGTGATCTTTGCTTTCTTTCCCGTGATGGAGAGCACGTCTCCGTTATCCAGGATGAATATATTTTCGGGACTCGTTCCCAGCTGCTCCGCCAGTTCTGCGTGCTTTTTGAGCATACGGTACTCACCGTGGATGGGCACGAAGTACTTAGGCTTGATGATGGAGTGCAGGAGCTTGATCTCGTTCTTGTAAGCGTGGCCTGATACGTGTACGTCGGCCAGGGACTCGTAGATAACGTGGGCACCCAGCCTGAAGAGCTCATTGATGACCCTGTAGATGGGCTTCTCATTTCCGGGGATGGGATGTGCGGAGATGATGACGGTGTCACCGTTCCTTATGGCCACAGACCTGTGGGAGGAGAAGGCCATCCTTGAAAGGGCGCTCATGGGCTCAGCCTGGCTTCCCGTGGTAAGGACGACTATCTCATTGTCATCGTATTTGTCTATGTCCGCGATATCTATGAGGGTATCGGGTTTCATGTCGATATATCCCAGGGAGTTGGCAACATTAAAGCATGTCACCATGGATCTTCCTGAAAGGCACACATGCCTGTTGTATTTCTCCGCGGCGGTGAAGATCTGCTGCATCCTATGGACATGGGAGGAGAAGGTGGCTACGATGATCCTGCCCTCTGCCTTCTGGAATATCCTCTGGAAGGATTCGCCCACCTGCATCTCTGAAGGGGAGAGACCGTCTATCTCGATGTTGGTGCTCTCGCACATAAAGAGAAGGACGCCTTCCTTGCCCAGCTCACCGAACCTCTGAAGGTCGATGGTCTTGCCGTTGATGGGAGTGTAGTCGATCTTGAAGTCTCCTGAATGGATAACTGTTCCCACGGGTGTCCTCAGGGCGATGGCATAGCTGTCCGCGATACTGTGGTTGACCCTGATGAATTCAGCGGAGAAGTTCTTTCCCAGCTCCACTACATCGCCGTTCTTCTTGGCCTCCAGACTGATGCCCTTGAAGCTTATGTTCCTGTCGTTGAGCTTATGCCTTACCAGTTCCACCGTGAGCTTTCCGCCATAGACGGGGCACTTGAACTCGGAGAGGAAATAGGGGAGGGATCCGATATGGTCCTCATGTCCGTGGGTAAGGAGGACACCCCTTAACTTCTGTTTGTTGTTCCTTATATATGAATAGTCCTGGATGACGCAGTCTACGCCGGGCATATTCTCTTCCGCAAATGCAACTCCCACGTCTACGATGACTATGTCGTTGCCGTACTCAAAAGCGGTCATGTTCTTACCGATCTCACTCATTCCTCCGAGCGGGATCACCTTAAGTTCGTTCTTTGTCTTGCTCATTTTCTTTCCTCTTCTTTAGTTGACGATATATACGTCCCTTGATGTTGTTGAGTACGAACCATCGGTGAAGATATCGATATGAGCACCATTTACACCGGGACCGGAGTCTTCGACTGTGTAGTAGCCGTCCCCGCCCAGAGGGTCATTCTCGATGTAGATCGTCGTCCCGGCCGGGAATACCGACCAGTCAGCTGCGATGGTCCTTCCTTCGGAACAGGTGGTGCCTGTTGCCGTGGTCGTACTGTATGTGCCGTCTGATAACGGCTGCGGTCCGTAGAACGTGATGGTACACGAACCGTAATAAGTCATTCCTGAGGAGTCTGACGAACTCTGCTGCTGTGCTGCAGTGGTGGAAGCAGTGGTAGCTGCCGCAGTAGTCTGGACCGTGGTGGCAGCTGTAGTTGCTGCTGTAGTGGCGATGGGTTCAGTCTGCGTATATGAACTTGCTACGTAGTTTCCGTTATAAGTCTTATACCAGCCGGTGTCAGTAACGGCGATAACATCGATCTGCTCACCAGCATCCAGGGTCCTGACCACGTCGTATCCTGTTCCCGGTCCGGTCCTTAAGTTGATGGACTGGGAAGCATAGACCGTGATGTAGTACTCAGATTCAACAGGACCGTTATTAGTGGTAGTGGTGGTAGCTTCCGTTTCGCCTTCTGAAGCACTGGTCTCAGAAGCATCCGGTTCGGTGGTCTCACCGGTCTCGGAGGCGATAACGGGCGCAAGCTCAGTTGAGGCAGTCTCTTCTGAAGTCTCTTCTGTCCCTTCTGTCTCTTCTTCGGAGATCTCGGAAGATGCAGCCTGAGCCATCTCATTCAGCTTTTCGGCTTCGAGACGTCTTCTTTCAAGCTCTGCCATGGTCTTGCTGTTCAGTATAGAAGATATCGTCCAGATGAAGATCACGCTTACTGTGATGACCGCTCCGATGGCCACGAAGGACTTGATCTTCTCCTTTGTCATGATATACTTCGTTGTCAGATCGATAAACTTCATATCATGATATTATATCATGCCTTTATAAAAATAAGCCAATCAAGGTCTTTTTAGGGGGTGCAGAAGGCTTTTTCGGGAAAGATTCAACCGCTTTCCGCTATTTGTTAAATGATTGTCACAATCGTGTGAAGTAAGAAATATTTTACGCATCTATAATCGTATCACATCCACTTATCATCCGAGGGCGTGAAATGATGCAGGACAAGTACGGGAACTACAAGGATAACGGAAGAAGACGGGAAAGGAACAATACTCCCGTCTATCTTATCTGTATGCTGATAATAGTTCTCTGCCTGGCCCTGGATGTCTACTTCATCATGGAGATGGGACTGTTCGGCTGAGACTGCCTTTTTATTGCAAAAACTTCCCGTCTGCTTTATACTCTTCATGTTTTATAATATTTATAATTATGTATACGGGAGATAAAGATGAAGGTCTCAAAATTATTCATGGCAACACAGAGAGAGATCCCGGCAGACGCCGAGATCCCGTCACACCAGCTCATGGTCAGGGCAGGACTCATAAGGAAGTGCGCTTCAGGAATCTATTCCTTTATGCCCATCGGCTGGAGATCCTATAAGAAGATCGAAAATATCATCAGGGAAGAGATGGACAATGCAGGAGCCCAGGAGCTCATAATGCCCGCTCTCCTTCCTGCAGAAGCATACCAGGCTTCCGGAAGATGGGAAAAGTTCGGTCCTGAGATGTTCAGGCTGGAAGATCGAGGCGGAAGACAGTTCTGCCTTGGCCCTACGCACGAGGAGCCTTTTACGGAGGCAGTAAGGGATACCATCAGGTCCTATAAGCAGCTTCCTGTTACACTCTATCAGATCCAGCACAAGTACAGGGATGAGAAGAGGCCCAGGTTTGGTGTCATGAGATCAAGGGAGTTCGTCATGAAGGATGCATATTCCTTTGACGTTGATGAGGCAGGCCTTGATGAGTCCTACAACATCATGTATAAGGCATACAGGAAGATCTTCGACAGGCTCGGACTTGACTATACCATCGTTGATGCCGATTCAGGTGCCATGGGCGGATCCGGATCCCAGGAGTTCATGGTAAAGAGCCCTGTAGGTGAGGACGGCATCTGCTACTGCGACGCCTGCGGCTATGCTGCGAATGAGGAGAAGGCTGCATGTAATGTACCTGCTGCCGATACTTCAGCAGAGCTTCCCGTGGAGAAGATCCATACACCTGACGTCAAGACCATCGAAGAGCTCATGGCTTTCATGAATGCCGAGCCCTCCGAGTTCGTTAAGACCATCCTCTATGATATCGACGGCAAGATCGTTGCAGTCATGGTAAGAGGCGACCGCGAGATCAATGAGACAAAGCTCAAGAACCTCTATGATGCAACAGAGATGAACCGTGCAGCCTTCGACGATGTTGAGGCTGTCACAGGTGCAAAGGTCGGCTCTGCAGGTCCTGTCGATCTCAAGAAGAAGATCGAGGTCATCATCGACAACGAAGTATCCTCCATGAAGAACTTCATCGTCGGTGCCAATGAGACAGATTATCATTTCAAGAACGTAAATATCGGAAGGGACTTTACTCCCGACCGCGTAGTAGATGTAAGAAATGCCGTTGAAGGTGATGCATGTCCTAAGTGCGGACAGCCCCTTAAGATGGCAAGAGGCGTTGAGGTAGGTCATATCTTCAAGCTTGGTACAAAGTATTCCAAGGCCCTGAACTGCGTCTACCTCGACAAGGAGGGAAAAGAGAATCCCATGATCATGGGATGCTACGGCATCGGTGTCAGCAGGACCCTTGCAGCCATCATCGAGCAGTATCATGACGACGACGGTATCAAGTGGCCTGTGGCAGCAGCACCCTACTCCGTTATCATCGTACCCACAAAGGTAAATGATGAGGAGAATATGGGACTTGCCGAAAAGCTCTACGATGAGCTGACATCCATGGGTGTCGACGTTCTCATCGACGACAGGAACGAGAGACCCGGCGTTAAGTTCAAGGACGCTGATCTCATCGGTATCCCCCTGAGGATCACAGTAGGAAGAAGAGCCGGCGAGGGTATCGTCGAGCTCAAGTACAGAGCTGACGGAACGACTTCCGAAGTCTCTTATGAAGAGGCAGTCAAGGCCGTCAGAGAGCTTGTCTGAGGATCTTAAGATGAAATTTAAAGCGGTTGCATCAATACTGACCACAGCTGTCATAGCTGCATCATATTTCGTACCTGTCTCTGCATTTACAGTGGAGCCTGATACATATGAATACGCTCCCTTCAGTGAGATTGAGTTCAGATCCGTTGAAGGAGACCTTATCACCATCTATGCGGATGGAGCAGAACTCGGTATCAGCGGATCCTGTGTGGAGGACGCCGAGATCTCCATCGCAGGTCTCGACGGATATACCATCGACGAGCAGCAGGGCTACGGTTCCTTCTCCGCGGATTTTTCCAGGAGCATGACCACGGGCACTGCATATTTTGCCGCTTTTAAATACTTCGTGGGAGATATCGATTATCTCTATGCCGATATCCTTGTCACCAAGGATGATCTCGGCAATGTGAGGTTCGTAAAGCCCCCTGTCTATGATTTTAATGTTGAGAGATGCTCCGAGCTCTGGACTGACGATGAGTCCCTTCAGGAGTGCCTCCAGCCCCAGAACGATATAGACTGTGACCATCCCTATGTCATCGCCACTGCAGACGAGATCACTGCCGGCTGCACGAATGACTGGGAGAAGGTCTTTAACATCTATACATTTATCACCAAGGAATTTGCCTACGACTATGTCCAGATCGAGGATACATCCATGATCTATCAGGACGATGCGGTATCTCTCATAAGGAGAAAGGTCGCTATCTGCGAAGGCCTTTCAAATACATTTGTCGCCCTGTGCAGGGCGGCAGGCATCCCCGCAGCAGTTTCCTTCGGTATCGGAGGAACATCGGATGAGTTCCTTAACTCCAGCACCATCGACAAGGATGAGGCACCTAACCATGCCTGGGCAGTTGCCTATATAGACGGACAGTGGTATCACTTCGATCCCACCTGGGACGACGGCAACGAGTATGACGGTGATACCTTTGCTACAGGCCAGTGGATAGACGGAGATTCCTATTACGATTATTTCCTTCTTCCCATGGAGTATCTTTCCTATACACATAAGATCTGTGATGCTGATACCGTCCACGGTATCGAGACCACAGATTCCTGCGGAGAGAATGCCACGTATTCCATCTCCAGGGACGGCGTCATCACCATAAGCGGTTCCGGTACCATCAACCTTCCTGAGGGAGTAAACGGTTTCTCCGAGATCGTTTTCGCTGAAGGTTCCAACATCACCACCATTGGTGAGGACTGCTTTGTTGACTGCGATCTCATCACTTCCGTTATCCTTCCGGATACGGTCACCAGGATAGAGGACGGTGCCTTTAACACATGTGAGGACCTGGAGTATATCTACCTGCCTGAAGGCCTCGAGTATATAGGCTCTGAAGCCTTCGACTACTGTGACGAGCTGGCTTATGTCTATGTGCCCGATTCCGTGACCACCATCTCGGACTGGGCATTTGATGACTGTCCCAGACTTATCATCAGCGTTCCCCAGGGAATGGATCTGGGAGAAGACGATTACTATGTCGAACCGTATAAGATAATCGAGAGAGGGAGCTGACGGATGGCTTATATAGAATTCCGTGATGTAAAGAAGGTCTACAAGACAGGTTCTGTAGACCTTTTTGCGTTAAACGGGGCAGATTTCATCATCGAAAAAGGGGAGCTCTGCATAATCGTCGGACAGTCCGGCGCCGGCAAGACCACCCTTCTTAACATCATGGGTGGAATGGACCGCCTTTCCACAGGGCAGGTATTCCTGGACGGCAGGGAGATCTCTGCCCTTAAGGAGAACGAACTGGCAAGATACAGAAGAAACGACGTGGGTTTCGTATTCCAGTTCTATAACCTGATACCCAACCTCACCGCATACGAAAATATCGAGATGGCATCCCAGCTGGTAAAAGAGCCCATGGACTGCGAAAAGCTCCTGAAGGACGTGGGCCTTACTGAGAGAAAGAACAACTTCCCCTCACAGCTGTCGGGAGGAGAGCAGCAGAGGATCGCCATAGCCAGGGCGATCGCCAAGAACCCCAAGCTCCTGCTATGTGACGAGCCCACGGGTGCCCTTGACTACCAGACGGGAAAAGCGGTGCTCAAGCTCCTGCAGGACCTGTCCGTGAAAAACGGCATGACGGTGGTGATCATTACCCATAACACCGCCCTTACCGCCATGGCAGACAGGGTCATAAGACTTAAGAACGGCGTTGTCTCAAGTAATGTGGTAAATCCCAACCCCGTAAGCATAGACCTGATCGAGTGGTGATCTTTTAGTTATGAGTTCTTACTGGAAGACCGTAATAAGATCCATAAAGAACAGTTTTGCCAGATTTGCCGCCATCCTGGCCATTATCGCCCTGGGTGTAGGTTTTTATTCCGGCCTTTCCCTTACCATGCCCTGTTTCCTGGAGACCGGGGACAGGTTCGTGGGAGACCATGATCTTTACGACTTAAGGCTCATTTCC
>CACXGG010000147.1 GCA_902767145.1 Oscillospiraceae bacterium
CAGTGGAAGCCCATGAATGTATCTGTGTGCTTGTAGTTGAACTTGCCCTTGATGGACTCTTCATACATATCAGCAGGTACAGAGTTGTTGATGTCGAGAAGTGTAACGATATCCTCAGATACGCAATAGCCGAGGAACTCGGAGAGACATCCGTAGATATCAACCTCACAGGATACAGGGATACCCATACCTGTAAGACGTGAATTTACATAGCAGGGAACGAATCCGAACTGTGTCTGGAAAGCGGGCCAGCACTTACCTGCGATAGCAAAATACTGGGCAGAACCCTTGTGTGCTTCGATCCAGTCAAGAAGTGTAAGCTCGTACTGTGCAAGCTTGGGAAGAACCTCGGGCTTCTTGTTGCCTTCGCCAAGTTCCTCTTCCATTTCCTTGATCTTTGCAGGGATCCTCTCGTCGCCTTCGTGATTCTTGAAAGCCTCGAAAAGGTCGAGCTCTGAGTTCTCTTCGATCTCAACGCCAAGATTGTAGAGCTGCTGGATGGGGGCATTACAAGCAAGGAAGTTGAGAGGTCTGGGACCAAAACCGAAGATCTTGAGGCCCTTAAGTCCTACAAGAGCTCTTGCAATGGGTACGAACTCATCGATCATCTGAGCGCACTCTGCTGCTGTTCCAACAGGGTACTCAGGGATGTAAGCCTTAACGCCGCGAAGCTTAAGATTGTAGCTTGCGTTGAGCATACCGCAGTATGCGTCGCCTCTGCCCTGGATGAGATTGTTCTGTGACTCCTCAGCTGCTGCGCAGAACATAACGGGACCGTCGAACTGCTGTGCAAGCATTGTCTCGGAGATCTCGGGACCGAAGTTGCCGAGGTAAACGCAAAGAGCATTACATCCTGCAGCCTTGATATCAGCAAGGGCCTGCTTCATGTGGATCTCGCTCTCAACGATGCAGATAGGACACTCATAGATGTTCTCTGCGTCGAAGCTGGCGTTGTACGCCTCGATAAGAGCCTTTCTTCTGTTGACGGAGAGGGACTCCGGGAAACAGTCACGGCTTACCGCTACGATTCCGATCTTTACCTTAGGTGCATTAAACATGATTTTACTCCTCCTTAATATTAATGTTTAAGCCTTTCAAACCGGCGAAGTGGCCTTCCTCGCCCTTCGCATCCTTGTGGCAGATAAGCCACTTATTTGTAGCCGTCAGAAGTCCGTCCTCGTTGGAGGGTGCTTCAGTGATCGGCGCATGGTCCTTTTCGAGAGGATAGTTCGTTCCCTTGGGAAGAACGACGCCTACCTTGAATCCTTCAGGAGCAAGGGTTGCAGGCGCATAGTGGAGAGTCGTAGCGTAAAGCTCTACTGCGGAGCCTTTCTTGAAATAGAAAGCTTCGATCTTGGATGTGTCATAGGTATTGTCATCTTCGATGTCCTCTCTCTTACCCAGGAGAAGGACTGCATCAGTTGCGAAGATGTTGATCTCGGAACCTCTGTGGTACTCAACTGCATTAAGGAGAGTATTGTGTCCGATGCAGTAGCCGATCTGGATATCTGTCTCGCCGTAGCAGACAGTCCTTACCTGTGCAAAATCAGGTGTGTCCTCCAGCTCCTTAACAGAGGGGAAATATACTACATTTTCAGGTGTGGGAACCTTTGAGAGTTCGTCGATGATATTTGAAAAATCTACGTTAGTTACGAGTCTGCCGTACTTCTTGAGTCTCTTGTCGTCCTGTGAGATGAATTCCATTTATTATCTCCTTTCGTTAATGAACGCATATGTGGATTTGAGTGCCGGATAGATCTTGGAATACTCGGCATATCTCTCGTTGTAGAGAGCGACCTTTTCGGGATCGGGCTCAGTGACCTTTACGATCTTGATGAGCTTCTCTGCTGCCTCCTGGACAGATGCATACTCACCCTTGGCAACTGCTGCCAGGATAGCTCCGCCGAAGGAAGGTCCCTCTGTATTCTCTGTCTGCTCCAGTGTGATGCCCAGGATATCAGCTACGATCTTGCACCATACTGTATTCTTGGCGCCGCCTCCGCAGATACCGGACTTGGAAACATTTATACCGGCTTTCTTTCCGGCCTCAAGGCAGTCACGGAGTGCAAAGGCAACTCCCTCGAAGACAGCCTGTGTCATGTCTTTTCTTGATGTGTCCATGCTCATGCCGACAAAGGCTCCTCTTGCAGCCGTGTCGTTGATGGGGGATCTCTCACCCATGAGGTAAGGAAGGTAGAACACGCGGTTCTCACCCAGGTCAGCATCGGTGATCTCACGCTCACTTGCAGCGAAGTCGTCGGATCCCAGGATGTCTGCCACCCACCATTTGTTGCAGGAAGCAGCGCTTAAAATGCATCCCATTGCATGATAAGCGCCGTCTGCATGGGCAAATGAATGAAGAGAATTATTATTGTCATCGACGAAACCGTCAGAACAGATAAAGATGGTTCCGGATGTACCTAAGGAAATATTGCATGCTCCGTCTCCGACGATGCCCATTCCTACAGCTGCGCCGGCATTGTCGCCTGCACCGCCGCAGAGGATACAGTCGGGAGCAAGGCCCAGTTCAGAAGCGAGTTCAGGCTTGACTGTTCCGATCTTCTCGTATGCCTCGAAGACCTGGGGGAGCATATCTTCGCTGATACCGAGGATGTCCAGCATCTCTTTGGACCAGCACTTATTCTTTACATCATAATAGAGTGTTCCGGATGCATCGGAAGGATCCGTTGCAGCCACACCCGTGAGCATATAGTTAAGATAATCCTTGGGGAGCATTATCTTGGAGATCTTAGCGAAGTTCTCAGGCTCGTTCTCCTTCATCCAGAGGATCTTGGGAGCAGTGAAGCCTGCATAGGCGATATTGCCCGTATACTTTGTAAGTGTCTCTTTGCCTATAACATTATTAAGATAATCTGTCTGGGGCTGTGACCTTCCGTCATTCCAGAGGATCGCATTCCTGATGACCTTATCGTCACTGTCCAGGGTTACGAGACCGTGCATCTGACCTGCAACACCGATACCATCGGCAGGTCCGAATTTCGAAGTAAGTTCTTTGATACCGTCTTTGGCCTGAGCAAACCAGTCTTCGGGATTCTGCTCTGACCAGCCATTCTTAGGGAAATAAACATCATACTCTCTGGACGTAATACCGAGGATCTTTCCCTCGCCCGTCATCATGAGAAGCTTAACAGATGAAGTACCCAGATCTACACCTATGTACTGCATACATACCTCCTTCTTACAAAGCCATGATACTTAATCCGGAGGGATAGATAAATGGTACAGAATGCAAGTATTAAAGGCGTTTGTTTATACACCTTGCCTAAATTCGATAAATCTTGCTATCCGCCTGTTTTCAGGGCTTTTCGGGGGGTGGTCCTCAAAAACTCCCCAAAAATGGGAGCGTATCAGGTTTTTTTCGGTATATCTGAAGGTAAAACAGAATTTACAAATATTGCTAATCAAAAATATTTGATATTTTTACTGCCACACAATTGCCCTACTTTCAGCCCGGAAGCCGCCTGCACGGGCACGTTCTTACTTGGACGAGAAGCTCTTATCCGGGAACCGGCTGCAGATATTCACGAAAAGATCGTTGAATTCATCATCCCTCAGGGCGATGAGAGTCTTATAAGCTGAACCATCCGGTCTCTTTATGATCATATCCCTAAGCTCGTTGATCATCTCTATATCCTTATCATCAAGATTTATGGAGCTGGTCTTCTGCATATTGTTATGTCTGTGGACAAAGTCTATGCCGGCGATGTCAGCCCAGCTGAAGACTATACCGTTTACCATTACAAGGAAGCTCTCGGTCAGGACCACATATGTCTCCACCCTGTCCTCGAAAAGATAGTAGACTTCCTGACTGCCGGAGGTCATATCCCGTGCGATATCTTCTTTTCCATACTTTTCGATGCTGTCCCTGTACCTCTTTATGGTCACCCTCTGGGGAACGACGATCCTTCTTAAAAGGTCTACCACTATAACAGCCCAGACAACAAGGAGTACGATGGCCCTGTATCCCCTGCCGTTCACGTTAAGGATGGCGAAAAGCACCAGGGCGACAAGAAACAGGAGCAATACTATAAAAACCTTCCTGTACATCCTGAAGAGTTTCTTTATATCATCCTTAGTGGTCTTTGCAGCAAGAAGATCCTCTGTATCCAGCTTGATATGTCTGTCCTTGTCCATATATCTCTCCCCCGGAGGTTTTGTCAGATTATATCATTTAACGATATTCTTTGCCCATATGCCGCTTCTTACCATAATGCCTCCGATAATGGCCTTTATGATCTCCAGGCTCTGGACTATGGCGATCATGGGAAGGAGAGGTACCTGTGTGAACCTGCTCAGGCAGTATGCGGCCGGGACTGATATGAGCCAGACGAAGCAGCTGTCGAACAGGAACGTGATGAAGGTGTTTCCTCCCGCCCTTATGACGAAGTAGCTGGCGTGGGTAAAGGCATAAATGGGCATCACAAGTCCGTAGATCATGATGATCATGGTGGCCAGATGCTTTATATCATCGGTGGTGTTGTAGAACCTTGGGAAGTAGGGGGATATCAAAGCCAGAAGGATCCCGGACACAAGACCGCAGAACACTGTAAGGCCGATGAGCTTTGGAGCTGCCCTTTTCGCCCTGTCGGGTTCGCCTCCGCCCAGGATATGTCCGATGACGATGCCCACCGCTTCGCCCATGGCAACAAAGGCCACCATAAATACATTATAGATAGTGGATTCTATACTGATGGCCGTCACTGCCGAAAGGGACCTTAAGGAGTAGCTCTGGTTCAAAAACGTGATGCCGGTGGCCCACAGAGCCTCGTTGAAAAGAAGGGGCAGGGACCTGACGGTAAAGCTTAAAGCCAGCTTTCCGGGGATCCTGAAATTCCTGAAAGCGCCCCTGATAAAAGGTATCTTCCCGGGGTGGGTCCCGGTATAGATCACCAGGATAAGAAGCTCCACGAACCTGGAGATGACCGTGGCAACGGCAGCACCTGCAGCACCCAGGCGGGGGCATCCGCAGAGGCCGAAGATGAGAAGTGCATTTCCTATGAGGTTCACGAAGATAGCCGCAATGGAGGAAGCCATGGGGATACTTGTCTTTCCTATATCCCTGAGGGTTCCGGAATAGGCATTGGCAAAACCCAGGGGCACCAGTCCGATAAGGGAGATCTTCATATAAGTCATACCCACGGCAAGGGTCTTCTCTATATCATCGATCTCACCTTCACCCTTAAGGAAAAGGCTTATGAGCTGCTCCGAAAAGAGGAAGAACACACCTATACATAAAAGAGTAAGGATAAAGTTGGCGATGAGCTTGAACCTGAAGCTTATCCTGACACCCTCCGTGTCCCCCTTTCCGTGGAACTGTGCAGTAAAGATACCCACGCCGGTGGTGGCGCCGAAGATCACCAGATAGAACACGAAGATCAGCTGGTTGCTGATGGCAACGCCTGAGACCTCGTTGGTCCCCACCCTGCCGATCATGAGATTATCCAGAAGGGAGACAGCATTGGACACACCGTTCTGGATCATCATGGGAACGGCGATGGTGGTTATGGTCTTAAAAAGCTTCTTTGTCTCAGTCTGCATATCTTCCCTGTTAAAACTTATAGATAATACAAAAACACTTTCCCCGGAATGGAGAAAGTGTTTATCTGGAGCCTTTAACCGGGATCGAACCGGTGACCTCATCCTTACCATGGATGCGCTCTACCTACTGAGCTATAAAGGCGTTTTCTTTGAGATGCCAAAGAAGTATAACACAAACTTATGCTATCAGCAACAGCAACAGGTTAACTGCAAATGCTGCGGAGCATGTTCCCAGGGCTACCACCAGAAGGCTCCTCTCCCTCCAGGACAGGATAAGGGCAGCCAGAAGTCCCGCCGCCGAGGGCAGGATGCTCCCTGTGGCATAGAGCATGGCGGGGAAGGTCATGGAGGACAGCACCGCATAGGGAATGTAGTCGAAAAAGGCCTTTACCTTTTCGTTGGTGATCTTTTTCCTAAAAAAAACAAAGGGTATGGCCCTTATAAGATATGTGGTGACCACCATTACGGCCAGAAGAAGAAAGAACCTGCCATTATCCATTGGCGTTTTCCTCCTTCTTTTTCGGAATGAAAAGGGCACCCAGGAGGGCCGACACTATGGAGCATATGATGATGGCAAAACCGGAGGTGATGTTCTCCTTAAGGGCAGGAACGTACCAGAAGATCACAGAAAGCACTACGGAAATCACTGATACGGCGGCGATGCCCTTCTCCTTTTTCGCAGCGGGAAGGACGATGGCCACGAACATTCCGTAGATACCGATGGCCAGGGACTCGGATACTATCTCCGGCAGGAGGTTCCCGCACAGGGCTCCCAGCAGGGTACCCAGGGTCCAGCCCAGGACGGGGAGCGTGGCAAGTCCCAGCATGTAGTTTCTGGTCACGGGCTTATCCTGGCCCGAAGCGACTCCGAAGATCTCATCGGTGATGAAGGCAGATGTAACGATCCTGGCCGGGGTGGTCATGGACTCATCCGTCTTCTGGGTAAGGGATATGCTCATAAGGGAATATCGAAGATTTATGACGAGGGTGGTGACAGCCATCTCCAGGGGAAGACCCCCTGCTGCCATGATGCCTACGCCTGCCACCTGGCCTGCGGAGGTGAGATTACAGATGGAGATAAGTACCGCCTGCCACCAGGTAAGACCGCAGGAAACAGCCAGGATACCGAAGGAAAACGATACCGACAGATAACCGAGGCCTATGGCAAGTCCCTGTGAAAAACCCTTTTTATAATTAAGGGGCATAGAGCTCGTCCAGCTGTGAGAAATCGGAATACATGTCGTTTCCCGTAGCGTCAAGGACAGGAGTGAATGTTCCGGTTTCCTCATCGATGGAGAAAAGGATACCGCTTACGGCAACATACTTTTCGATATGGGGAGTACCGTCAGCTGAGAGATAGGACCTGGCCGCGAACATGGTGGTGTCTGTAAGGGCAAAATACTCATCGTACATAAGGATATTGTCCCTTGTTACCTCCAGGGCAACGTTCTTGTACATACCTGACTCGGTGACAGTATAAGTTGCAGTGCATTCATTCCCCAGGGGAGTGGAACCCGTGGTCTGGGTGCGGTTTACGCTCTCCGTGGCATTGCTCATGAACTCAGCATAGGAGAGCTCATATTCATTTATCATCTCCATGGTGGAGTCATAATCAGGAAGCTCGATATCCTCCAGGGCAGGCAGGGAAGTCTCAGAGACCAGGGTCTCGACTTTACTGCAGGACGCGGAAAAACAGGCGAAAACAGATACCGCCGCGATAAGTGCAAAAACAGACTTCTTTCTCATGATCATCAGCTCCCTTTACTCTCTATTTCTTTAGCGCCGTTTATTTTAAACCATCATTACTCCCTTTTCAACAATCCTCAAGTTGACAAACACAATAAAAGCAAGTACAATAACACGCGTCTAAAAAAGACGGTCGATCATGGAGAAGTCGCGTAGCCTGGTCGAGCGCGCACGACTGGAAATCGTGTAAACCCCAAAAGGGTTTCGAGGGTTCGAATCCCTCC
>CACXGG010000148.1 GCA_902767145.1 Oscillospiraceae bacterium
AAGAACATATAAAGGGCGGTGATGAAGGCGATCTTTCCCGCAGTTGAATAATAGAATGCATACTGCTGGAGATTGCTGGCAAATACAAACACCAGTCCCAGGATCAGGGACTTCTTTATGATCGGGGGCGTAAATAACGGTCCTTCCTTCTTTACAGCTTTCCTGATGATGAGGAAGACCAGAAGGAACAGAGCTCCCATAAGGGTCCTTATGCCGTTAAAGGTGAAAGCCTGAACTCTTTCCATGCCGACGCTCTGGGCTACAAAGGATGAACCCCAGATGATGGCTGTCAGGAACAGTATGATGATGCCTTTAATGTCATTCTTCCGCATATCGGTTGATTTTAAGCTATGACAGGTGCTATTTCAAGGAGCTATAACTTAATAAAATTTTAACTTTCATATATTGAGATATTTGCCTAAAAGATATACAATTTTTTTGGAGAGAAACTTTGGAGGACGGAAATGAACGACGAACTGAAGGACATAGTCTACAGTGATCTGTTCAGGTACACGGGAAATGCCCGCCGTACCAGCAACATATACACCACCTATATCCAGGAGCTTATGTCCAGTCCGGAGTTCCACTATATAAGCACCCTCAGAAGGACCAGGTATTATTACGACCAGATCCCCAAGTATGACGGCATCAGGAGCTCTCTTTATTCCATCAAGTTCAAGTTCTTCAACTGGAGGCTGGACAGGCTGTCCAGAAAGTATCACTTCCAGATCCCTTATGACACCAATATCGGAAAGGGCTTCTATCTTGCCCATTTCGGAAGGGTCATCATCCATCCCAAGTCTGTTATCGGTTATAACGTCAACGTTTCCACGGGCGTTGTCATCGGTACCCAGTTCAGGGGAAAGAGAAAGGGTGCTCCCCATATCGGCAACTTTGTCTGGATCGGAGCAAATGCCGTTATCGTCGGCAATATCAATATAGGAAACAATGTACTTATCGCACCCGGGGCATATGTCAATTTCGATGTCCCCGACGGTTCCATAGTCATCGGTAATCCCGGCCTTATCAGAAGGGCACCGGGTGCTACACTGAGTTATATCAACAATACCATCCAGTTCGACGAGTACAATGTCCGTTCGGACGGAACCAAGAGATGAAGCTGAAAGCAGACTTTTTCCAAGGAAACAGAAGAGCTTTTGCAGACCGCTTGCCTGATGGAACAGCGGTTTTTATTTTCGCGGGAGGAACCAGGCCCATGAGCAGGGACGACGACTACAGATTCCTTGCCGACCGCGACTTCTACTATCTCACAGGCCTGGAGATACAGGATGCAAAGCTCATCCTCACAAAGGACAGGGAATACCTCTTTATCCCATTTCCGGACGAGATGAAGGAGAGATGGCACGGCAAGCGCATGCGAAAAGAGCAGGCATCTGACATCTCCGGCATAAAAGAAGAGGATATATACGACATAAACGACTTCGACACCAGGGAATATGAGATCCTGGAGGAAAAGAAGTTCAAGCCTGCATATAATGGGCTTTCCATCGCTGAAGAGAGCATCAGGTTCTCCAAGGCCAGAACAGACGCCACAGACATCGGGGAGATCCTCACAAAGATGAGGATGGTGAAAAAGCCCGAGGAGGTTCAGGCCATCAGGGAAGCAGCTAAGATTACCGAAGCAGCTCTCGAAGATATGAAAAAAGAGATCAGGGACAAAGCCACAGAGATCGACCTTTATACGGCCCTGGACTACCATATGGCCAGAAGAGGCAGTCTGATCCCTGCATTTACCACCATCACCGCCATCGGTGACAATGCCTTCTATCTCCATCACGGAGATCCCGAGGGGGAAGAAGGACCCACAGTGAAGAAGGGCTGCCAGATCCAGATAGACGTGGGAGCCAGATGTGCCGGCTACTGTGCCGACATCTCCAGGGTATATTTCTATGGCGGAAAAGAGGGGGAGGATGACAAGCGCTTCCTGATCCATGAACTGATAACACTTCTCCGCAGAAAATGCTGGGAGACCATAAGGCCCGGCATCACTTTCGACGACCTGAACAGGGCAATAAGAAGCGAATGCGGTGTATGGCTTTGTGCGCACAATGTTTTACACGAAGGATATACCGACGATGACGTAAAGAAGTACTACTGGCATAATACCGGGCACCATCTGGGCCTGGATGTCCACGACGTCTCCATAAGGGATATGGCCTTCGAAAAAGGCAACTGCCTGGCCATAGAGCCCGGAGTATATATCCCCGAATGGCACGCAGGCTTCAGGATCGAGGACGATGTCCTGGTCACGGAAAACGGCTGCGAGCTCATAAGCAGCGGTGACGACGGATTAGATGGTATAATCATCTTATGATCCTTGCTATCGACACAACGACTGTGATACTGATCCTGCTCGTGCTCCTGGTACTGGCTGTTACCGCCCTGATCTGCCTGGCGTATATAAGGGTGTGCAGAAAACTCTTCAACGAGATCTTCAGGCGCCCCAAGCCCATGCCCAAGGTGGACAGATCTCCCAAGGAGATAGACCAGCGCACCATCTACGGAAGGGGCAAGAACTGGTTCTATACCAACAGGATGGAGTTCATAAACGTAAGGATCGATTCTTTTGACAAGACAAAGCTTTCCGGATACTTCAGGCCCTCTGCCGACAGATCCAGCAAGTTTGCCGTCATCCTTCTCCACGGATATAACGAGCATCCCGCTGAGATGAGCGCCTACGCAAGGCTCATGATGCGCCAGGTCCAGTGTCATGTCCTGATCGCCCATCAGAGGGCACACTGCATGAGCGGCGGTAAATACTGTACATACGGACTCTACGAGAGCGTTGACCTCATGAAGTGGAGCGAGTTCATAAGATTTCAGGGGGGCCACGACTGCAAGATCTTCATCTTTGGTAGGAGCATGGGAGCAAACGCGGCTCTTCTTGCCGCCCAGCAGAGGGAATTCCCTGACAATGTGGCAGGCATCATCGCCGACTGTCCCTTCGAGAGCCTGGAGAAGGTGCTCCTGAACGAGGGAAAGAAGCGCTATAACTTCAATATGGCCATGCCCATCAGGTCCATCAACCAGATCCTGAAGAAGAAGTTCGGCTTTGACATCAACAAGACAGATGCCGCCGTCCATGCAGGAAGGATAAGGGTCCCGGTACTCGTCTTCGCAGCAGGTGACGATGATATCTGTCTTCCGGACGGCGCCAGGAGGATCTACGACAATATAAGGACTCCCAAGAGGCTGGTGGTCATCGACCACGCAAAGCATATCATGTGCTACGACAAGGCTCCAGCCGTATATGAAAGGGAAGTCAGAAAATTTGTTGAGCAGTGCGTTGTCAGGCTTGTAAGTTTAGGAAAGATGTAGTATATTTTTCGGGCATAGATTCCGGGGGAGCAGGTGAGACCTGCTGAGAGGATGATAGATCATCGACCCTATGAACCTGTACGGATAATGCCGGCGAAGGGAGGAAAAATAATATGTCGGATCCTGTAAAAAACACAAAAGTAAAGAATAACAAAGAGAAGGTCGTGGCCATCGTCACGGGCGGACTTTGCATCGCATTGAGCTTCGTTCTCTCGCAGATCAAGCTTTTCGAGATGCCCATGGGCGGTTCTGTAACACCCGCATCGACCCTTCCCATAGCAGTATATGCCATGGCTTTCGGCCCCTTCTGGGGATTTCTCGCTGCCTTCATCTTCGCGCTCCTGCAGCTCATCGGAGGCTGGCTGGTAACACCATTCCAGGTACTCCTCGACTACATCCTGGGGTATACCGCCTACGGTATCATCGGATTTGCAGCAGCATCCAGTGATGTCAGGGGCAAGATCAATAATCCCCTGTACCGTTTCGTAAAGGCAGGCCTTATAAAGGCTGTGATGTATACCATCATCGCCTTTGCCGTCAGATGCCTCTGCAGCGTGCTCTCCGGCGTCATCTTCTACGCTGATTACGCTCCCGAAGGCATGAGCCCCTGGATCTATTCCATCTCCTACAACGGCTCTTTCCTTCTTGTGGAACTGGTCATCACCCTGGTGGTAATGGTCGCTGTCTACGGCACTTTAAAACGCACTTCGCAAAAATAACAAGAACACATCATCTTAAAGGCTCGAAAAGCGTCATTTTTCATATAGTACAATTACCGTCCTTTGTGTTAAGATAATACTTAAATTTCAAGAAGAATATGGGGGTAATCAACTATGGCGAAGATCTTCGAGCAGGAATCAAGAACATTCAGCGAGTACCTTCTCGTACCCAATCTTACAACGGAGAAGAACACACCTGACCAGGTGGACCTTTCAGCTCCCATCTGTAAGTACAGAAAGGGTCAGGAGGAGTCTAAGCTCAAGATAAACATACCTATGGTCTCCGCAGTCATGCAGGCAGTTTCCGATGACGGAATGGCAATCGCCCTTGCAAGATGCGGAGGTCTTTCTTTTGTATTCCAGTCCCAGTCCATCGAGTCACAGTGCAACATGATCAGAAAGGTCAAGAAGTACAAGGCAGGTATCGTTGAGTCCGATTCCAACGTATCTCCCGAGGCTACACTTGCCGACATCATCGCACTCCGCGAGGAGAAAGGCCACGGTACAGCAGCCGTAACTGAGGACGGAACAGCAGAGGGCAAGCTCCTTGGCCTCGTAACCACAAGAGATTACCGTGTAAGCCGTATGTCCCTTGATACCAAGGTAAAAGAGTTCATGACCCCCATCGAAAAACTCGTTACCGCTCCCGAGGGAACCACCCTCAAGGTAGCAAACGACATAATCTGGGATAACAAGATCAACCAGCTTCCCATCATCGATTCCGAGGGCAAGCTCGTAGGACTTGTTTTCCGTAAGGACTACGAATTCCACAAGGCTAACCCCCATGAGCTCCTGGACGAAGAGAAGAAGCTCATCGTAGGTGCCGGAATCAACACAAGAGACTACGAAGAGAGAGTTCCCGCCCTTGTTGAGGCCGGTGCAGACGCTCTCTGCCTCGATTCTTCCGACGGTTTCTCCGTATGGCAGGAGAGAGCTCTCAAGTGGATCAAGAGCAATTATCCCGATGTCATCGTCGGCGCAGGTAACGTCGTAGATGCAGAGGGCTTCAGATATCTCGTAGACTGCGGTGCAGACTTCATCAAGATAGGTATCGGCGGCGGTTCCATCTGTATCACAAGAGAGCAGAAGGGTATCGGCTGCGGCCAGGCTTCAGCTGTTCTCGCAGTTGCCCAGGCCCG
>CACXGG010000149.1 GCA_902767145.1 Oscillospiraceae bacterium
GCAACCTTTTCCGTTATCTTCCGTGTTATATGGTGTAAGAGATAGAAACGGAGGAGATCCTATGAAAAAGCAAATAGCACTTCTTATAACCTCTGCGGTCATCCTTGGAGGCCTTTCGGGATGTACTGAAGAGAAGAGAGTTGAAGAGACAGACGGCAGGATAGAGGAGTCTGTAAGTGTACAGGAGGAAGCTTACGAAGAGACTGAAAAGCCCCAGGAGACTGAGGCGGAAACTGAGACAACTGAACCCGATGCGGAGCCTTCCGTGATGGTGGGTATCCCCCAGACTCCCGTTGAGCTTGGAACATGGAAGGAGTCCATGCTCGAAGATCTTACTCTGCCCGGTCTTTGGACTGTCCCTGAAGATACTACTGTTCCCGGTGACCTGGAAACACTTTTCGATGAGATAGACGACGATTATACTCCTGTTGCCCTGGTGGGTATAGAGGAGTCTATAGATGATGATTCCTGTAATTACTGCCTTCTCTGTAAGGGTGTTTCCGGTTATGTGGACTACTGGTTCTACCTTTTCGTGAATAAGGATGCACAGGGAAACTATTCTTTCTGTAATACATATGCTTTCGATCTTCAGCAGGGATTGGAGGCAGATATAGAGGAGACATATCTTCCTGATCATCCGGAGTATCTGGGCGTGTGGGAACTTTCAGACGACGGCGTTATCACAGATGAACTCCTTGAGATCTACAACTCGGCTTATGGTATCAACGATATGTATAAAAGACCCATTGCCTTTCTTGGCCAGCAAACAGTGGATGACATTACGTCTTACTGTTTCCTCACGGAGGGCAACCTGTACTTTTCGTCTAATAATATTCCCATGCTCACCTATATAAGTGAGGGCGGCGAGGGTATCTACGTCGAATTTGAGCGTTCATCATTTACTTTCAGCCTCATGAGCCAGTGCCCTGAGATCTCTTCTTCAGAACTCCCTATGAGATCCAGCTTTTTCTATACATATGGTGTCTGGACTGTTCCGCAGTCAAAGGATATCAGTAATGTCCCCTCTGAGATCATCAATATGGTAAATGCAGAAGGTTATACACCTGTATCATATGTGCTCTACAGGGAGCTTCTTCACCCTGATAACACGTGCCTTATCCGCGTACTCTTCTGCCAGGACAGTAACGGAAATGCTGCTTTTGTCCTTACAAAGGAAGATGACGCAGGTATCATCTCCATAGCCAGCGAAGCATCCTTTGGACTGGAGACAGTAGCGGAAGATTCCATCGTAAAGGCAGAGGATATCCCTGACAACACGGGATGGATCATCGATATCACCACGGATATCCCCGCTGAACTCACATCAGCCTACAACATCCTTGCTGCACAGCCCACCAGGATCATGAACTACGGTGCCCCTGAATATCTCATCGGCACAAAGATCGAAGATGACGGCATCAGCTATTTCTTCATGTCGGATGAACTCCTGACCAGCTACAGCTGTAACGGCTATATCGACCTGGTGGTCATCAAGCTGGACATCAACGGAAATATACTTGACGAGCGTTCGGTGGAAGTAAATATGGATGGTATTCTCTCCCCTGATCTCAATCCCGATGAGGGAAGCACCATCGATTCCACATTGTATTATGTTTATGCAGCGGCCATCACCGTTGATCCCACCCTTGCGACGGAGCTCGTAAATGACGATAACAGGGATGAGACAGGCATCACCGTTAACTGCAGCAATATCGATGTGGCCATCCAGTCCTTCGAGACGAGGGAGGATGCGGAAGCCGTGTGGGAAAGCTGGAAGACAGCATTCCAGAGCAGCATGGTCTACGAAGGAAATAACTACTTCACTTCTGATTCCTTTGTAAACGGAGGCGGAAATCTTTATAACTATGTATTCCTTACCCAGAATGATGTTGTACTGATCCAGACGGCAGACCTCTATCAGGTCACCACTGTAGCCAATATCGGAGACACTCTGGCAACGACCCTTCCTTAAGGGCAGATGCAGGATCTCAGCAGAAGATCAGGGAAGAGATATAGGACTCTTTTTCGCTCTGGGCGATGCTGATGGACGCCTTTTCGGAAATGTTTACGGAATCAGCATTTGTCCTGTCTGCTGAAGATATGGCAAGGATAAGGAACAGCCATGCGATTATGACCAGGGCTATCATTATCTTTTTGTTGATCTTTCTGAAAGCGTGTCTCATTGACTGATCCTCCTTTGATCATAAGATATCACCCGAAAAGATCTGAGTAATCAGCCAAATGTATGATATTATTTATCCATATCAACATAAAGTGAGGGTCGTATATGAAGCCTGAAGAGATCAGAGAGTATTTTGCCAAAGACAGATTTGCAGAGATGACCGGGATCCAGATCCTGGAAGTACGCGAAGGTTATGCCAAGACTAAGCTGGATGTAGAGGATAAGCACCTCAATGCCAACGATGTGGTAATGGGAGGATGTATCTACACTCTTGCAGACTTCACATTTGCCCTTGCTGCCAACTGCGGAGAGCTCCGTTCCAAGACATTGAGCTCCAGTATCGTATTTAATTCTCCTGCTTATGGAAAGGAACTCTATGCTGAGACGGAGATCATCAAGAACGGCAGGACGATCTGTAATTTCCTGGTCAGGATCACCGATGAGAACCACCGTACAGTGGCTACGGTCAACGTAATGGGCTACAGAGACTGAAGTCTGAAAACCCTTGAAAAATAAGGCGATGTAACATTGTTACATCGCCTTTTGTTTGACTTGCAAAGTTTTATTGCCGAATTTTTCCCCATTTTTGGGCAGGCTCAAAAGGCATAATTGTAACAGTACGGTTATATAGCTGAATCATAAAAGTTGCATTCGGATGCTAAAATCATTAATAGGTATAATTATGAAAAAGAGTAATGCAAGAAAATACATCTTATCCATAATCGTCTGCTTCTCGGTGGCATTTCCCATCGTAGGTCTTCCTTTGGGCGTAAGAGAGGGAACATCCCCGTCCCTTGCCGTAAGGAGGGCTTATGCTGATACATTCCCTGAAGAAGCGGTCGAAGAGGAAGAAGTTATCGAAGAAGAGGAGGAAGTCGATGATGAGATGATCGATTTCCTTATGAACGGTGGTACCATCAGTGCCACATATAATGATGATTATGAGGAATCATCATCCGACAGTGAATATGGTGATGTCCCCGCTTATACTGTTTATCAGGAATACGACGAGGCCGGTCTTAAGATCGAGCTCCTGGATCCTTTATATTTCGCTCCCGATGAGACCCAGTACTACATCAAGGCTCCCGATTCCATCATCAAGGAAGAGCCTGATATGAGTTCCGTCACCATCCAGCCCATTGCAATGGGTGAAGGTGTTATCAGGATCGGTATCGGTGACTCCTGGTCAAAGATCAGGACAGAAGACGGAGTCGAGGGATATGTCCTTACTGATACACTCTCATATGAGATGGTATGGCAGGCTATCTATAGAGACGTCTGGGTCGATACAGACAGCCTTACACTCCGTTCCGAGCCTTCCACAGAGAGTGAAGTCGTTGCAACACTTCCCGATGAGACACATCTGGTCTGCGACTCTGTTGCAGATAAGTGGTATCACGTAACAACTAACAGCGGACTTGAGGGTTATGTATATATCTCATATACTACCCAGACTCCTCCGCCCACACCTACATTTACTCCTACACCCGCACCTGTCAGCAGCAGTAACGGCGGTGGAGGCGGATCCTCCGGAGGCGGCGGAACCGATTATTCACAGGTCGTCGGCGGAACATATGTCAACACCGGTAACAACGGACAGACCATCGCTAATATTGCTGAATCCATGCTGGGCGTATCCTATGTATGGGGTGCAAGCTCCAGCTCGGCCGTAGACTGTTCAGGTCTTGTCTGCTATTGCTATAACGAACTGGGAGTATCTCTCCCTCACTATTCACAGTCTCTCTGCTCGGTCGGCGTATCTGTATCGAGAGAGGATGTACAGCCCGGTGATATCGTATGCTGGGACACTGGCGGAGGATATTGCGGACACGTAGGTATCTATGTTGGAGGCGGTCAGTGTATCGACGCCCGAGGCGTTAACTACGGAGTTGTCTATGGTGATATCGACAGACACCCGATCGTTACCATAAGACGAGTATTCACATAAGATCCAAGCGGCTGCAAGTCAGCCGCTTTTTTATTGCCGCGATCTGTATCCGTAACTGTACCCGGAAACCCGTTTTGATCCGATTATTAGGTACAAATACCCATTTGTACTTAAGCTTGTACCTGGATCCTGCATTTCGAAGCGGCTTTTAGGTACAAACCCGGCGCGGCGCCGCCGGAATTCTCCGAACTGCTCTCTTTTTTGAGCCGGAAAGCCCGCTGAACGGAGAATACCCTGGAGAATTCTCCGAAATTGGGCTGAGTTAGGCCAAAACGACTTAAATTCGGAGAATTTCATATAGGATTCTCCGAATTAGGGACGAATTAAGCCGGAAGAGACGTAATTCGGAGAATTTCCGAAGCAACAAAAAAGGCTGCCTCGTATGAGACAGCCTTTTGCCTGATCTGTTTATCTTTATTACTTGGCAACGATATTGGCAAGTCTTCCCTTAACGTAGATGAACTTGACGATATTTCTGCCTGCAAGAGCTTTCTCAAGTCTCTCGTCAGCCTTGACCTGTGCCTCAACTGCTGCCTGATCTGCATCAGCAGGGATGTCCACCTTGAACATTACCTTACCGTTGATCTGGACTGCGATCTCGATCTCATCCTTAACGAGAGCTGACTCGTCGTATTCAGGCCACTGCTGGTTGAAGATGGAGTATTCGTTTCCGAATGTCTCGCACCAGATCTCCTCAGTCATGTGGGGAGCGAAGGGGCTCAGAAGGAGGATAAGCTTCTCAGCTGCGTAGCGGATCATCTGAGGCTTTGCATCAGGAAGCTGCTGATACTTGTTGACTGCATTGATGAGCTCCATCATACGGGCAACAGATGTGTTGAACTGGAATCTGTCGATATCAAATGTTGCACTCTTGATGGTGTAGTTGAGAACGTAGTTGAGTTCCTTCTCGTCCTTGCCCATCTCGATGGAGGAGATGTCGGAATCCTTGATGGATGCTGCATCCTCAGCGAGCTTCTCAACACGGCGGGTGAACTTAAGGATAGCCTGGATACCGTCATCGTTCCAGGGACCGCCCTCAGTATATGCGAAGCCGAAGGCGAGATATGTCCTGAAGACATCGGAGCCGTGCTTAGCAACATACTCATCGGGAGCAACGGTATTACCCTTAGACTTACTCATCCTGTTACCGTCAGGTCCAAGGATGATGCCCTGATGCACAAGGCTGGTGAAGGGCTCGTCGAAATCGATAAGGCCCATATCGCGCATTGCCTTACAGATGAACCTTGCATAGAGAAGGTGCATTGCAGCATGCTCGGGTCCGCCGACATATTTGTCTACGGGAAGGAGAGACTTGATCTTATCCTTGTCGAAGATCTCCTTATCGTTCTTGTTATCGGGATAACGGAATTCATACCAGGAAGAATCCACGAACGTATCCATAGTATCCGGATCCCTCTTTGCATCACCGCCGCACTTGGGGCACTTGCAGTTCATGAAGGATTCGCACTTTGCAAGAGGAGATTCTCCATCAGGAGTAAACTCAACATCGTAAGGAAGAAGGACAGGAAGATCCTTCTCGGGAACAGGTACGACACCGCACTTCTCACAGTGGATCATGGGGATAGGTGTACCCCAGTATCTCTGTCTTGAGATGAGCCAGTCGCGGAGCCTGTAGTTGACTGTCTTGCGTCCCATATCCATTGTTGCCAGCTTGTTTACGATGGCGTCGATAGCAGCGTGCATCTCTATTCCGTCGAACTCTCCGGAGTTGGTGAGGATACCCTTCTTCTCACAGTAGGGAAGTTCGTCCTCAACACCCTCAGCTGACTGCACGACGCGGATGATGTCGAGACCGAACTTTGTTGCGAATTCAAAGTCTCTTTCATCGTGTGCGGGAACGGCCATAACAACACCTGTTCCGTATGCTGCGATTACATAATCTGATGTCCAGATGGGAACCTTTCTGCCGTTAAGGGGATGGATGGCATAAGATCCTGTGAAGACACCTGTCTTCTCTCTTGTGGTGGA
>CACXGG010000150.1 GCA_902767145.1 Oscillospiraceae bacterium
AAGGGATTTATCTGGGAGTTCGTCAAGGACCCTCTGGAGCTCCTGAAGATCTATGTGCTCTATGTGATCATAGAGTTCGGTATCTGGGCAGTAATCCTGTTTAAGGAGAACAGGAAGAACGGACTGTTCCTGGTATCTCTGGCAGTACTTCTCATCATCCCGGTATATAAGATCTCCGAGGCCAATGACTTCGTAATGAGGGGAACACTGTCCCCCATGTTCGTCATCATGATGTTTGCCCTTCTTTATCTGGACAAGGTCATCGAAAGGTTTAAGAACAGGGGCAATAAAAATGACTTCAAGGCCCTGGGCGTATTCTGCCTCTGCCTTGTCATGGGCATTACGTCCTACATGTTCCTCATAACCGCAGTGGGTGCCAGCCGCCAGAAGTGGACAGGCGAAGATACATCCGAGGGTGCCCAGGATCACATAGGTTCATTTGGTGATATCCATGATGAGGACTTCATCGAAGTAGTCGACAGACAGTTCTACGTCTACGACTATGATGAGACATTCTTCTACAGGGTATTTGGAAAGACGATTTAATCCTCGCTCTTATCTTCTTCAGCTGTGATATATACAGGCCTTCTCTTGACCTCGATGAAGGTCCTGCCGATATATTCTCCCAGTACTCCGAGAGCCATAAGGATAAGTCCTCCGATGAAAAGGAGGAAGCAGAGAAGTGAAGGGTAACCGGGTACTTCGTTATAGATCCTCAGGATGATGGCCCTGATGAAGTAGTAGATCATGTATATGAAGCCTGCAAAGGCAGAAGTGAATCCCGCATAGGTGGCAAGCCTCAAAGGTGCTACGGTGAAGGATACGATACCGTCCACGGCATACTTAAAGAGCTTCCAGAAGCTCCACTTCGTCTCACCGGCGACTCTTTCCACGTTCTTGTGCTCCAGCCACTTTGTCCTGAAACCAACCCAGGCGAAGATACCCTTGGAGAAACGCTGTCTTTCTGAAACGGCGATGATGGCATCCACCACGATCCTCTTCATGAGGCGGAAATCCCTGGCGCCGTCTGCGATCTCCACTTCGCACATCCTGTTGATGAGCTTATAGAACTTCCTGGCGAAAAAGCTCCTGATCTTGGGCTCGCCCTCACGGGTAACGCGCCTTGCGGCTACGATGTCTGCCTCGTCGTTCTCAAGAGCCTTTACCATCTCCGGGATAAGGGAGGGGGGATCCTGCATATCAGCATCCATGATGGCAACATAGTCGCCCTTTGCCTTTTCGAGGCCGGCATACATGGCGGATTCCTTGCCGAAGTTCCTGGAGAAGAAGACATACTTTACGTCATCATCCTTTTCCTTGAGTCCGCGGATAACGTCGCTGGTCCTGTCGCGGCTTCCGTCGTTTATGAAGATGAACTCGAAATCATAGGAGTCCAGCTGTTTCCTGACGTCACAGAGGGCGTCGTAAAGGAAGGGCAGGGCCTCTTCTTCGTTATAACAGGGAACTATAAGGCTGATGAGCATATCAGGTCCTCCGTGGGTGAGTATTTATTGGAACACAATATCACTTTGTATTATAATCTAAAATCATGACTTTGAAAAATGACCGTCTTCCCGGCGGAAAAGAGGAAAAATGAAGGAAGTAGGTTCGCTCAAGCCGTCAAAGCCAAAGAAGGCGCTGACCCCCGCGGACAAGAGATATGGCAAAGCCCCGCTCATAGCAGGCATCCTCGCGGCTGTCTGTTTTATCGCGATGTCCATACTGAGCCGGGTGCATCCCTTAGGTGAATATACCATCCTGGTAAGTGACCTGGAGGCACAGTATGCGCCTTTCCTGTTCTTCTACAAGAACCACCTTCTCTCACTTCCCCCTTCCCATCTCATATCAGCTCTTTCCTATTCCTTTGCTCTTGGAGCGGGAAAGAATATCATGGGAACCTTCGGATATTATCTGGCAAGCCCCTTGAACCTTCTGGTGCTCCTGTTTGACGCATCCCAGGTCAACGAATTCGTTCTCCTTCTCATGCTCATAAGGATCTCCCTGGCATCGTCGTTCATGTGCCTTTTCATCAGGAGAAGGGCGGAGAACAGGCACACCTGGTGGCCGGTGCTCTTCGGTATCATGTATGCCTTCTCTTCATATACCACCATCTTCCTCTTCCAGATCATGTGGCTGGACGGCTATATGCTCCTGCCCCTGCTCCTTTATTTTGTGGAGGACTACCTGGAGGAGGAGAAGACAAAGGGTCTTATCATCACCCTTCTCCTTCTTTTCCTGACGAACTACTACATCGCATATATGGCAGGCATATTCTCCTTTATCTACCTGCTGGTCAGGATGTACATAAGAGGAGACCTTACCAAGTCTGAAAAGCCCTTCAGGAAGATCGGAAAGTTCATACTCACCGCAGTATTCTGCGCCATGACGCTGTGCGTCATCCTGATCCCCGTAGGACTTGATACCATAAGGAATGCCGATCCCACCCATTCCAGGAATACCGCCAACTATATGTCCTTTACGGCCATAGACCTTCTGGACCAGATGTTCAACGGAACTCCGGGAGATTTTTCTGATGTGCTCATCGGAAACCTTCCCTTCGTATTCATAAGTACGGTGGTCACCGTCTTCACGGTGATATTCTTCGTGACAAAGGCCTCTTCAAAGAAAGAGAAGATCGTCTACGGGGTATGTGCCGGCCTTATCTATCTTTCCCTGGCCATCGATGCCCTGGATACGGCATGGCAGGTATTTGACTCGCCCAACTGGTTCTGGCACAGGGAGTCCTTCGTATTCATGCCCTTCTTCCTGATCCTGGCATATAAGCTCCTGGAGAGGTTCTCAAAGGTCACCGTCAGGGAGATCACCATCAGTACGGCCATCGTGCTGGGAGCTCTTTTCCTGGCCCAGAGCCTGGGACAGATAAAGGAGAGGGACGGGGTATTCCTGTTCAATCTCATCTTTATCTCCGCCATCGCACTTATCCTGATACTCATGAAGAGGGAGACCTGGCATCCCCAGCTCAAGGATATGCCCCAGATCCTTCCCTTCCTTCTCAGCCTTCTGACAGTCTTTGAGACAGCCATCATGGGCCCGATCCTGTCAGGCGGCGTATCCACCATGTCACTTCACTATGGTTTCGCACAGGATTATATCGATTCAGTCCTCGTCATCGAGGACTGTGCCAATGCATCCTCCATCCTGGGTAATTCCTTCAGGAGCGAGATGGAGCAGGACGGCTCCGGAAAGACTTCCGCCATCGACGACTCCGGCGCATATTACGGCGGATATAACGGCATCTCACTTTTCAATTCCAACTCCAACAAGACCTTCGGCAGGTTCTTAAAGCAGCTGGGATATAACGTCAACTACAACTACTTCACCGCAGGATATTCCTATGCCGCCCCTGATACGGATGCCTTCTTCTCCATCGGATCCGTATATGTCAGGAGGGATTACACCGCAGCCAGGTTCGTGGCTGAGGACGGCTATGAGCAGGGATTCAAGTTCCTTGTGAATGACGATGTCCTGCCCCTGGCATTCCCCGTGGATCAGGGCGCCTTTGATTTCGATTTCTATGCTCTTGAGAAGGATGTGACGGACAAGGATTACTTCAGTTTTAGACAGGCCTGGTATGAGTCCATGTTCCCCGGATCCTTTGAGGGCGTTTCTTACTTTATCCCGGCAACAGAGGTGGAGGAAGAGGCTGTCAACTACTCCGATTATGACATCAATGCCTACATCAATGCCGATGAGGATAAGGAAGAGGATGAGAACGTGGTGGTGGACTTCCTGTCATCAGAAAAGAAGTTCGATCCCGACGATCTTGGCGTGGAGGATCTTTATGATGCTTCTTCAAGCCTGACCACCATCTACAGGACGAACAAGTCCATCCCCATGATCATCAATTACAGGATCACGGCGGAGTCCTCTGATGAGCTCTACATGAACCTTTCCTCCCACAGGACCATGAACGGGTGGGTCCTCAGGGTCAACGGCGAGAGATACACGGGATGGCCCGAGTCCACCTTCTATTCCAGCATCGTCAGGATCGGATCCTTTGAGGAGGGCTCTGAGATCAATGTCTCCATCGTTGTGGATTCAGACAGCTTCAAGTATCTCTCCGTAAACTTCGCTTATCTTGATAAAGAGGCCTTTGACGGAGCATTCTCCGGCATCGATACCTCCTCCGTGACAGTGGGCACCACCCAGGACGGCTATGTATCCATGACCTCCGACCTCACTGAAGGCCAGGTCATCCTTACCACCATCCCCTATGAAGACGGCTGGACCCTTTATGTAGACGGAGTAAAGACAGATATCACCCCTTATCAGGATGCCCTTATCGCCATAGATCCCGGAACGGGACACCACGATATAGAGCTGGTATTTACGGCCCCCGGCCTTAAGGCGGGAGCAGTGGTGAGCGTTCTCGGTATCCTGGGGCTTGTGGGATCTTCTATTATTATCAAAAAAAATAAACAAAGAAAATGACCGCGGTTTGTGGTATAGTTAGCAACGGCAAAAGAAAGGAAGGATTATCATGAACTACAAAGACACATATCTGATCTGGAGTCAGGACCCTTATTTCGACGAGCAGACAAGACTCGAGCTCGAGAAGATCTCAGGGGACGAAAAGGAAATAGAGGACAGGTTCTATAAGGATCTGGAGTTCGGTACAGGAGGACTTAGGGGAGTTCTCGGCGCAGGTACCAACAGGATGAACATCTATACAGTGGCAAAGGCTTCTGCAGGCCTTGCAAAGTATATCGTTTCCAACGGTGAGGAGGCAATGAAGAGAGGCGTAGCCATCTGCTATGACTCAAGGCACTATTCTCCCGAGTTTGCACAGATCGCTGCCAGCACATTCGCAGCATACGGCGTTAAGGCTTATCTTTCCGACGAGCTCCGCCCCGTTCCCATGTGCTCTTATTCCGTAAGGTACTTCGGTGCCTTTGCAGGCGTAATGATCACAGCTTCCCACAACCCGCCCAAGTACAACGGTTACAAGGTATACGGCGAGGACGGCGGCCAGGTAACAAATGAGGCTGCTTCCGCCATCCTTTCAAATATGGACGAGTTCTCCGACGTGAGGACCATAAAGAAGACTGATTTCAACGAAGCTGTCGCTTCAGGCCTTATCCAGAGATTCGGACCCGAGGTGGATGTAGCTTACCAGGATATGCTCACAGAGCTCATCATCGACAAGGAGGCCATCAGGCGCCAGGGCGATATGAGCATCGTTTATACACCTCTCCACGGTTCAGGCAACAAGCCTGTCAGGAGGATCCTTAAGAAGGCCGGCTTTAACAACGTTTATGTCGTTCCCCAGCAGGAGCTTCCCGACGGAGCTTTCCCCACGGTAAAGTCACCTAACCCCGAGGATCCCGCTGCCCTTACCATGGGCATCGAGCTGGCAAAGAAGGTAAATGCTTCCCTTGTATTCGGAACAGACCCCGACTCTGACAGGCTCGGTATCGCAGCAAGGAAGGAAGAGAACGGTGAAGTGGTCTACAAGTGCTTCACAGGTAACCAGGTAGGACTTATGCTCCTGGACTACATCCTCGATTCCAAGAAGCGTCTCGGAACACTTGAGGACAATTCCTTTGCATGCACCACCATCGTTTCCACAAAGCTCTGCGCATCCGTATGCCGCGAGTACGGCGTTGAGCTCCAGGAGACACTTACAGGATTCAAGTATATCGGTGAGAGGATCAAGTTCGACGACGAGTTCGGCGACAAGCACTTCCAGTTCGGTTTCGAGGAGAGCTACGGCTACCTTTCCGGAACATCCGTAAGGGATAAGGATGCTGTCGTTGCAGCTATGCTGGTCTGCGGAATGGCTGCCCAGTCCTTCGATATGGGTGAGACACTCTTCGACAGACTTGAGAGGATCTACAAGAAGCACGGTTACGGCTTCGAGCAGGCAGTAAGCTTTACACTTGAGGGCAAGGAAGGTATCGAGAAGATCGTCAGCGCCATGGACAGCATGAGAACTGATCTTGAGAACTGCAAGTCTTCCTCTGATGCACAGGCTCTCATCGGCGGACCTTCCGTAGTCGCAGTAAGGGACTACAGCAAGTCCGTAAGATATGATTTCAGCGGCGACGAGGTAAAGACCTCCGAGCTCACACTTCCCAAGTCCAACGTTCTCCTCTATGAGCTGGGCGGCGACAAGGGACTTGACTGGGCATGCGCAAGACCTTCCGGTACAGAGCCCAAGCTCAAGATCTATTTCGGTATCTACGATTCCACTGAGGACGGCGCAAAGTCACGCCTTGAAGAAGTCAAGGAGCAGATGAGCGCATTCGTCGAAGCAAGACTTAAATAAGAACAGGTCGTGTTAGCATATAATCTTCAGCCGCTCGCAGGAAAGGAACTGACGGGCATCGGATTTTACGCAGCAAACGTAATGGATTCACTTCTGAGGGAGCAGACAGCTCCCTCAGAATTTCATGTGTTCGATTTTCTGGGGAAGAACGGCGGAGCAGAAACTGCCATGTCCCACCTGGGAAGGTCCATAGACCCCGAAGACCTGAAGACGGTAAAGGGCATCCCTCTGTCCGTCTACATAAGGATGGGAAAGCTGGGAAGGATCATCCCCTATGAGAAGCTCACCTCCTCAAAGGCAGACCTCACGGTATTCTTCAACTATCTGGCGCCCCTGGGCCTCAAGGGAAAGAACATCATCACCATCTACGACATGGTGTGCGAGAGATATCCGGAGACCATGCAGGGAAGGAACAGAAGGCTCCTTCAGGGCCATCTGAAGCCCTGTGCGCAGAATGCGGATGCCATAGTCACCATCTCCGACTTCTCGAAAAGAGAGATCATGGAGCTCTACGGCATCCCCGAAGAGAAGATCTTCGTGGCATACTGCGGCGTGGACAGGGAGTTCTATAGGCCTGCCGATACTGAAGAAGAAAAGCAGGCTGACCTTCAGATGGCAAAGGATCTTAAGGGCGAGGGGAGATATATCCTCTATGTGGGAACACTGGAGCCCAGAAAGAATATAGTGAACCTGGTAAAGGCCTTTGAGATCCTGAAGGGCAGTGAAGGCTTTGAGGACGTAAAGCTGGTGCTGGCCGGAGGTCTCGGATGGCAGCCGGAGGTCACCCTCAGGGCCATCGAAGGATCAGGCGTGAAGGATCAGATCATCAGGACAGGTTATATATCCCAGGAGCAGAAGAGAGCACTTTACAGATGTGCTGACCTTTTCTGTTTCCCCAGTATCTACGAGGGATTCGGAATGCCCGTAACGGAGGCCATGGCCTGCGGAACAAATGTGGTGATCTCAGATTCCTCCAGCCTTCCCGAGGCTTCCTGCGGACTTGCTCCCGGGGTGGAGATCAACGACGAGGCCGGATTTGCCCTGGAGTTCGAAGAGATATTGAGCGGAAAAAAAGAGATGCCTTCGAAGCAGGAGCTCATTGACGCGGTATCCCGCTTCAGCTGGGATAAGGCCGCGGAGGTATACAGACAGGCCATTAAGTATTGCGGTGCGGATTTTCAATAAGCACCCGTATATGATAAAATAATACGATATCAATTTAGGGGGATTTTTTATGAAGAGAGCATTGATCACCGGTATTACAGGTCAGGACGGTTCCTACCTTGCCGAACTTCTTCTGGAGAAGGGCTATGAGGTCTATGGTATCTGGAGAAGAAAGGCATTTGTCGATTACGGAAATATCGGACACCTGAAGGATAAGGTACATCTTATCTATGCCGACATGACAGACCCTGTCTCACTCATCTCTGCAATGAAGATCTCACAGGCTGACGAGGTATATAACCTGGCAGCCCAGTCCTTCGTTTCCACCAGCTGGGATACACCCATCGGAACAGCTGATATCGACGGTATCGGCGTTACAAATATGCTGGAGGCCATAAGGATCGTTAAGCCCGAGTGCCGTTTCTACCAGGCATCCACATCTGAGATGTTCGGTAAGGTACAGGCTATCCCCCAGAACGAGGATACTCCTTTCTATCCCAGATCACCCTACGGAGTCGCAAAGCTCTACGGTCACTGGATCACAAAGAACTACAGGGAGAGCTACGACATGTTCGCATGCTCCGGTATCCTCTTTAACCATGAGTCCGAGAGAAGAGGACTCGAGTTCGTAACAAGAAAGATCACACATGCTGCAGCAAAGATCTCCCTTGGTCTTCAGGACCATGTGGAGCTGGGAAATCTCTCCGCCAAGAGGGACTGGGGTCATTCCCAGGACTATGTAAAGGCCATGTATCTCATGCTCCAGGCAGATGCTCCTGACGACTATGTCGTTGCAACAGGCGAGACCAGGATGGTCCGTGAGTTCGCTGAGATCGCATTCAGGCACGTCGGCTTCGATATCACCTGGGAAGGTGAGGGCGTTGACGAGAAGGGTATCGACAGGAAGACAGGAAAGGTCCTGGTATCCGTCAATCCCGCATTCTTCCGTCCCGCTGAGGTAGACCTTCTCCTTGGAGATCCCACAAAGGCTGAGACTAAGCTTGGCTGGAAGAGGGAGATCAGCTTCCCTGAGCTCGTTGAGAGAATGGTCAGGAATGACCTTGAGATCGTTAAGAAAGAGGTCTGATCTTGGCTGCTGAAGGTAAGAAAGCCCTCATAATCGGCATATGCGGTTTTGCCGGATCTGCTCTCCGCAAGGAGCTGACAGCTTCCGGATATGATGTATACGGCGTGGATATCATCTCCACGGACGACCGTGTCATACCCGCTGATATGCTGGATAAACATACATGCGAGACCATAATATCGGACATGAAGCCCGATATCATCTTTAACCTGGCAGGTCAGGCTTCCCCCATCATCAGCTGGAAGGACATCGACCTTACCATGAAGCTCAATGTCAATCTTTCCGTAAACGTGGCAGAGGCAGTTAGAAAGTCCTGCCCGGAGACGCGCATGGTCTTTATAGGTTCTGCAAACCAGTATGACCTGAGGATATATAAGGAGGAGCTCATCACCGAGGATGCACCGGTATCAGATGATTCCCCCTATTCCGTTTCCAAGAATACCCAGGAGGCTCTCCTGAAGCTCCTTAAGGACAGATATGACCTGGATATGGTCTTCACCAGATCCTTCAACCATATAGGCCCGGGACAGAAGCCCGGATTTGTCATCACCGACTATGCCAAGAGGATAGCCGACCTTGAGAATGGAAGGATCGATACCTTTGAGTACGGTAACCTGGATTCCTGCAGGGACTTCTCTGACGTCAGGGATGTGGCCTGCGCCTACAGGCTCCTGGGAGAGAAGGGAAAGAGCGGAAAGATCTATAACGTGGGCTCCGGAAAGAGCTTTTATATCAGGGACCTGGTGGGCCACCTCATCGGGCTGAGCAAAGAGGCATCCGGGAAGACCACCCTTCCCCCGAAGGCTCCCGAAGGATCCCTTATCCACTTCAGGGCCGATATCTCATCCCTTAAGGAAGATACGGGCTTTGAGCCGCAGTTTGATGTATATGAGACGATAGAAAGCGTACTGGAGACATACCGTAGGAATTATGCTTGACGAATTTAAAGAGATATATAAATACCGTGAGATGATCTACAGCATGGTAAGGAAAGACCTCCGTGGCAGATATAAAGGATCTGTCCTGGGATTTTTGTGGACCTTTATCAACCCCCTGCTGCAGCTCCTTGTATACAATATGGTCTTTTCCATCATCCTTCGAAATGACATAGAGAAGTTCTATCTCTTCCTTTTCGTAGCGCTGATACCCTGGATGTTCTTCTCCGCCTCCATCACCGGCGGATCGGTATCCATCATCTCCCAGAAGGACCTTATAAAGAAGATCTATTTCCCCAGGGAGATAATCCCCATCTCCTATGTAACTTCGTGTTTTGTAAATATGCTCCTGAGCTTTATCGTCGTTATCATCGTCGTTTTCGCTTCGGGAGTAAGACCCACCCTGACGGGACTTATCCTTCTGCCCGCCATTATGATCATCGAATATCTCCTGGCCCTTGGCATCGCCATGATAACATCGGCCGTTACTGTATATTTCAGGGACCTCGAACATATCCTGGGCATCATCTCCATGGCATGGATGTATGCAACCCCCATATGTTATCCCGAGAGTCTCTGTCCCGAAAAATACCGTTTCCTTTTCCACCTGAACCCTATGACTTCCATCGTGGAGGCCTACAGGGCGGTGCTCTACTACGGAACGGTGCCCGACATGTCCACTCTTCTGGAGTCAGTAGTCCTGGGACTTGTTTTCCTCACGGCTGGATGTGTCGTTTTTGGAAAGCTCAAGAAGCACTTTGCGGAGGAACTGTGATATGGCAGAGAACGAAAATATCAGCAGCGAGTACGCAATACGTGTAAAGAACGTTACAAAGCAGTTCAAGGTCTACTATGACAAGGGCTCCAGCCTCAAGGAGAAGATCATCTTCAGGGGCAGGAACAGATATGAGAACAGGACTGTCCTGGACGGTATATCCCTTGATATAAAAAAGGGCGACGCCGTTGGTCTCGTAGGCCATAACGGATGCGGTAAGAGTACACTTCTCAAGCTCATGACCAGGATCCTCTATCCCGACAGCGGTGAGATCGAGGTGCAGGGAAGGGTATCATCCCTTATCGAGCTGGGTGCCGGCTTCCATCCGGATATGAGCGGCAGGGAGAATATCTACACCAATGCTTCCATCTTCGGACTCTCCAAGAAGGAGATCGACAGCAGGCTTGATGATATCATCAATTTCTCCGAGCTCGGTGAATTTATAGATAACCCGGTAAGGACATATTCCTCCGGAATGTATATGAGGCTCGCCTTCTCCGTAGCCATCAACGTTGATGCGGACGTGCTCCTCATCGATGAGATCCTGGCTGTAGGTGATGCCAACTTCCAGTCCAAGTGCTTTGCAAAGCTCCAGGAGATAAAGGCTGCAGGCACCACCATCGTCATCGTATCCCACTCCCTGAAGCAGATCGAGCAGATCTGCAACAGATCCATCTGGATCCACGGAGGCAAGATCAGGTCCGACGGAGTCCCCAATGATGTCCATATGGATTATCTGGACTACATGAGCGAGGTCCGTAAGACGAATGCCCTCCTGTCCAGCATGACAGAGGAGCAGAAGGCTGCCTATGACAAGGAGAAGAAGCTCCGCTGGGGCAACGGCGACGCGACTATAGAGACCGTAAAGGTAACTGACAAGGACGGCAAGGAGGGAAACCTTTTCGAGGTTGGTGCCGAGATCCATTTCAGGGTGGGCTACAAGGTCAATAAGCCCATCGACGACGCCGTTTTCGGTATAGGTATCTTCAGGCCCGACGGACTTAACGTGTACGGAACGAATACCAGGATCGACGGATTTAAGCGTTTCGATCTCAAGGAGGACGGATATTTTGATATAGTGCTCCCTAAGTATTCACTCCTTCCCTCCAAATATATAGTGGGCTTTTCCATAGAGTACGGGGAGGGCATTCCCGTGGACTACTGGAAGACAGCGTGTGAGATAGAGACATTTACGAATATCAGCGATATCGGAACCATAAGGCTCGACCACGACTGGGGCTTTTCTGACGCTGACATAAAGAAGTGACCCCCGGAGGCATATGATGGAAGAGATCAATGTTGAGAAGATAATGGAGAGCATAAGAGAGGAGATAAAGACCTCGGGAGCTGACAAGATCCCGTTGTCCTTTGATGACAGCAGGAACCATCTTCCCTCATCGGAGGATGCATCTGACAGGCTCTCCGCCGCCATCAAGTACCTTTCCTATAACTACGAGGTGCAGCCCTACCAGATGCTGACAGGAAACCCTGTAAAGGTATTTATCAAGAAGGTCTTCAGAAAGATCGGAAGCTTCTTCTTTATCCCCATCGTGGGACAGCAGAATATACTCAACTACCACTTCTTCCTGGTATCCGAGGCTGTTGCTGACCAGAAGAACGAGATAGAGGAGCTCAAGGGTATCCTTGAGGACCTTAACGGCAGGATCGATAAGCTGGAGGGCAGGTCATAAGATGAGTACCGCCAGAGAAGATATCGCGGCCCTTATCCCCGACGCAGAAGAGCTTAAGGGAAAGGTATCCATCCCTCTCGAGTTCGAGAAGATAAGCATGCTGGCAGGCGTGTCGGTGGACGATGCCCTGGACGGCACCATGACAAAGCTCCGGGAAAAGCACGAGGTCATCCCCCAGTACAGGAATATAAAGGAAAAGACCGGCGGCATGATGTACGGTTTCTACATAAACCCCGCCGTCAGGCACCAGAATGATATAAACAAGGCGCTCTTTGAGGTGTTCGAGGAGTTCGAAAAGCTCACTGAGGAGAAGAATCAGCTCCTGGACCGGATCAATAAGGCCAGGACAAAGCTGGAAAGACTGGAGAAGGAAAGATGAGGATATTCCAGGTACTGACAACCCTTTCCTTCGGAGATGCGGTAAGTAACGACTGTATCGCCATCAAGGAGCTTCTCAAAAAGAACGGATACAAGACCATGATCTATGCCGAGAATATCGGAAAGAAGGTCACGGATCCTGATGTTAAGCCCTATAACAGGATGCCCAGGCTCAAGAAGGACGATGTCATCCTCTATCATCTCTCCACGGGAACGGCACTTAACCTTAAGATAAAGGACCTTCCCTGCAGGAAGTACATGATCTACCACAATACCACGCCTCCTGATTTCTTCGTTCCCTACAGCGGCAAGCTTGCCAAGCTCTGTAACAACGGAATAGAGGAGACAAAGGCACTTAAGGATACATTTAACGGTGTCTTCGCCGTATCGCAGTTCAATGCCGGCCAGCTCAGGAGCTTCGGGTATACATGTGAGATGAAGATAAGGCCCATCCTTATCCCCTTTGATGACTATAAAAAAGAGCCCGATAAAGAGACCGCTGAGCGGATGCGTTCCGATGATGCTAAGAACATCCTTTTCGTGGGAAGGATCGCTCCCAACAAGAAGCAGGAGGATCTTATCTCTCTACTTTATGCATACAGGCAGATGTACAGTGATCCCGTAAGGCTCATCCTGGCGGGAAGCCCCTCCGGTATGGAGAAATATATGGCAAGGCTCAAGTGTTATGCCGATTCCCTGGGGCTTAAGGATATCGTCTTTACGGGACAGATCTCCTTCCCGAAGATCCTGGCTTATCTGAGCACCGCAGACTGCTTCGTATCCATGAGCGAGCACGAGGGCTTCTGCGTTCCCCTGGTGGAGGCAATGCAGTTCAATGTGCCCATCCTGGCATATTCCTCCACGGCCATACCCGAGACACTCGGCGGGACAGGTATCCTTCTGGACAGCAAGGATCCTTCCTATGCCGCAGCACATCTCCATGAGATCCTGAATAACGAAGACCTCAGAAAGAAGATGGTCCTGGAGCAGTCGGAAAGACTTAAGGACTTTTCCTATGAGAATATATCGGCTCTCTTTATGAAGCAGCTCAAGGAGTTTATCGGATAATGAAGATCTGTTTTGTGGTACAGAGATATGGTGAGGAAGTAAATGGCGGCGCCGAAGCATATGCAAGGCAGGTGGCCGAGCATATGGTGAGCCTTGGAGGCCACGAGGTGGAATGTGCCACCACATGCGCCGTGGACTATATGACCTGGAAGAATGAATATCCTGCAGGTGATACTGTCCTGAACGGAGTTACTGTCCACAGGTTCCCCAACAAGAGGCAGAGAGATCCCGAGAAGTTCTCAAAGCTCTGCGGAAAGATCCTGGGAAACCCAAATGTCACCAGAAAAGAGCAGGAGGACTGGATGAGGGATCAGGGCCCCGAATGTCCCGAGCTCGTATCCTGGGTAAAGTCGAAGCATGATGATTTCGACTGCTTTATCTTTGTCTGCTATCTTTATTACTCAACATATTTTGCTCTCCCCGGGGTCGCCGACAAGGCCATCTTTATACCCACGGCCCACGAGGAGGCTCCCATACATCTCGATATCTTCAACGATATGTTCGACCTTCCTGCAGGCTTTTACTACAACACCGTGGAGGAGAAGGAACTTACCAACAGGCTCTTTCCCTCTTCCAAGGACAAGCCCGATAACAAGGGAAAGGGCGGCGTAGGCGTTGAGGTCCCCGAAAACGTGGATCCCGATGCCTTCCGTAAGAAGTTCGGTATCGAGGGAGACTTCATGCTCTATGTGGGCAGGATCGACGAGAATAAGTGCTGCCCGGAGCTCTTTACGTATTTCGATGAGTTCAGGAAGAGAAATAAAGACCTGGATATCAAGCTGGTCCTTATGGGCAAGGAGGTCATCAAGGTCCCTAAGAGGGATGATATCATCTCCCTGGGCTTTGTCAGCGAGGAGGATAAGTTCTCCGGCATAAAGGCATCCACCTTCTTTATCCTGCCCTCAAAGTTCGAAAGCCTTTCCATCGTGGTCCTGGAATCCATGAAGATGGGGATCCCCTGTCTCGTCTCAGGAGAGTGCGATGTCCTTAAGGGCCACTGTCTGAGAAGCAACGCCGGCCTTTATTATTCAGGCTATTATGAGTTTGAGGGCTGCGTTAAGTATCTTCTCGGAAATCCCGAAGTCAGGGAGAAGATGGGAAGGAACGGCGTTTCTTATGTGGACAGGGATTATACCTGGCCTGAACTCGTCAGAGGTTATGAGGATCTGATCACCAGGGTAACCGGTATCAGCTGACCTTCGGCAGGATGAATTCAAAGACGGCCTTAGCGAAACCGTCATCTTCACAGTTGGATGTAATATAGGAAGCGTGCTCAAAGAGCCTTTCGTCGCTGTTTCCCATGGCGATGCCGTATCCTGCATCCTTTATCATGGACAGGTCGTTTTCCCCGTCTCCCAGGGCAAAGGTCATATCCCGTGGGACTCCCAGCATATCTGCCAGCATGAGAAGACCTTTTCCCTTTGTATTTCCCTCCTTCATAACATCGAAGTAGGTATAGGCGGAACTTACCAGCTCCAGTCCCTCAATGGCCTGAAGAGCTGAAACTATCTCATCATCCGGGGAGATGAGGAGGAACTTGTTTACGTCGGGGATGTGGCCGTTTATATCAAAGTCGTATACCGGGGCCTTAAGATCCTCCGGGATACTGTCATTGTACTTTTCGAAAAAAGGTCTCCTGGAACTTTTGGGCAGGAAGAAGATGCCCTCGGGGCTGTATGCCGTGGCGTCGGTCCCCTTTTCGATGAAAAGGGAGGAGAGCTCTTTTACCTTTTCCCTGTCCAGCAGGGAGGAGCAGACTTCTTTTCTTGCGACAGGATCAAAGAGGGACGCACCGTTACTTGTGATGAGGGGCACCTTTATATCCAGCTCCCGGGCAAAGGTCCCGGTGGCAAAGGAACTCCTTCCCGTAGCAAGGGTAAGGGCGCCTCCTGCATCCCGGATGGCCCGGACTGCTTCTATATTTTTGGAAGATATGGGCATACCGGTAACTAAAAGTGTATAATCCATATCTGTTGCAACAAGAAATCTGTAACCCATGGGAACGATTTTACAATAAAAAGTACTTAAATGGTACAATATGAGGAAGAACGATCAATGACGGGGGAAGTTATGAAGAAGACGGCAGTTATTATGGCAGGCGGCGGCGGAACCAGATTCTGGCCCGTATCCAGGATGACCACACCTAAGCAGCTGGCAAAGCTCACAGGCGATGATGTAATGATCAATGAGACCATCAAGCATTTCGACCACATCATCTCCAGGGAAGATACATTTATCGTAACTAACGAGAAGCAGGCTGAGCTCATGAGCAACATCCTCTTCGAGGAAGTGGACAGATCCCATATCCTCATCGAGCCGGTGCAGATGAATACTGCCCCCTGTATCCTCTATGCCGCCCTCACCATGAAAAAGCTCTATGGTGACGCCGTTATGGCAGTCCTTCCCTCCGACCACTATATCGGGGATATAAGAGAATATGAGAGAGTCCTGAAGCTGGCCATGGATACGGCTGAGGAGACAGATAAGATAGTTACCATCGGTATACGCCCTTCCTTCCCCTCCACGGGTTACGGCTATATCAGGTTCTCAAGAGATCCCATCGCTTCGGGATCCGAAGTATATAACCTCAGAAGGTTCGTTGAAAAGCCCGGCCTTTCCATCGCCAGGGAATATGTGGACTCCGGAAGATATCTCTGGAACTCCGGAATGTTCATCTGGAAGGCTTCAGTCATCCTTGACTGCTTTAAGAGATACCTTCCCGACATGTATGAGAAGATGGAGGCAGTCTACGACAGACTGGAAACACCTGACGAGAAGGCAGCCATCGCAGAAGTATATCCCACTCTTGAAAAGGTATCCGTCGACTACGGCATCATGGAAAAGGCAGAGGGAGTCCTCTGTATCCCCGCCGAGTTCGGATGGAACGATGTGGGTTCCTGGGATGCCCTGGATAAGGTGTTCAAGACAGACAGCAAGGGCAATGTCATCGTAGGAAAGACAGAGCTCATCGACTGCAGCAACAACGTATTCTTCGATAAGTCGGGCGACCGCCTTATCACCGCCATCGGCATAAAGGACACTGTGGTCGTACAGACTGATGATGCCATCATGGTATGTTCAAAGGACTGCGTCCAGGACGTAAAGCTCATGGTGGACAGGCTCAAGGCCACGGGAAGAGAGGACCTTCTCTGATCCCATGCGCATAGCCATCGATCTGACAGCTACCCCCAAGAGCAAAACGGGTATCGGAAGATATATGCTGGGGCTCCTCAAGGGCCTTCAGGAGACTGACGACACAAACGAGTATTTCCTTTTCGCCCACGATGACGACCTGGACGGCTTCGGCATCTATAAGGACAATTTCCATATGGTCCCCGTAAAGAGTTCCCTTCTGAGGAAGACATACCTCAGGATCTTATGGGAGCAGCTTGTATTTCCCTTCAGGCTCAGAAAGCTGGGGGCGGACCTTCTTCACTGTCCCAACTACACCATGCCCTATACCCTGAGGCTCATATCTCCAAAGACAGCGGTGCAGGGGACTTTCCATGACATGACTTATTTTATCCATCCGGAGTATCTCATCGGATGGAAGTGCAGGATGTTCAGGGGTTACATAAAGGAGACGGCAAAGAGGGCCGATAAGATCCTTACCATCTCCGAGAACTCTAAAAAGGACATCCCACAGTTCTGCAGACCGAAAAATCCTGATATCGCAGTTACATATATGGGGGTCAAGGAGGCGTTCTTTGACTCTGAGCCCGCCGCGGACGAAGTCCTTTCAAAGTACGGTATAGACGGGGACTACATGCTCTATGTGGGCACCCTGGAGCCGAGAAAGAACGTTCCCGGGCTTATCAGGGGCTACAGGGAACTTCCCCATGAGATAAAGGACAGATATAAGCTTGTCATCACCGGCAAGAAGGGCTGGTATTATGACGAGATCTTCGATCTTGTATCCTCAGATGAGGACCTTAAGAAGAGAGTCATCTTCACGGGGTTTGTGGACGATGAGGATATGATGCCCATCATGAAGAGGGCCAAGGTCTTCGCATATATATCCTTCTACGAGGGCTTCGGCATCCCGGTCATCGAGGGAATGGCCAGCTCCGTACCCACGGTAACATCCTACGGTTCATCTCTGGAGGAAGTGGCAAAGGACTGCTGCTATCTCTGTGACCCCAAGGATACAAAGAGTATCGCAAAGGCCCTTCAGGACGCTTCCGAAAACAGAAATGACACCATAGAAAAAGGCCTTGCCAGGGCAAGAGAGTTCTCATGGAGAAACTGCGCCGAGGCGACATTAAAGTCCTATGAGGATGCGGTGAAGTTCAAAAAGAAAGCTTAATGGAGCTTTTTATAGATCTTTTTTCTCAAAGCATTTGGAAGTATGCATACCAGGGCGTGGGGCAGGGCTCCCGTCATATAGTCACCCATGGTGGTCCACTTTTTCCTGCGGAGCATCCTGTGGAACCGCAGCATATCCCCTGCGTAGGAAAAGCCGCCCCTTCTTAAGTAGGTATTATCATCCACCCTCATATAAACAAGGGTATCGGGAAGGTTCCTGCCGATGGATCCTCTCATGAGCATCCTTATCCAGAGGGAGTAGTCCTCGAAAAGAGGATACTCGCCGTTATAGCCGCCGGCCTCCAGGACAGAACTCTTTCTCATCATGATGGCGGGGTGGTTAAAGGGATTTCTCTTTTTGGAAAAAGCCAGGATCTCCTCATGTTCAGAGGGGAGCCTTCTGGC